>CAYOHV010000214.1:0-2910 GCA_964403825.1 uncultured Bifidobacterium sp.
GCTGACAGTAACGCTTGCCGACGGGTTCCGATGCCGACTGTGCGTCCGGGCAAACCTTCCACTGGAACGACATGCCATCCCAAGCCCGGACGATTCGAAACCGCACTGGCCGGCAAGATGGCGGCGCCGAAACCTTCGAAGGCTAAAGAGGCCACGAGGCGAGTGCCATCAACCTCGGCAGCAATGCCCAAGGTGTAGCCGTTATCTTCAAAAAGTCGTTCTAATTGGGCGCGAAATGGTCGGCCGCTAGGTTCGACAATTAAAGGAACACCATCGAGATCCGCCAATGTGATGTAACGCACGCGGGCTAACGGATGAGTTAGGGGAGCGGCGAGCAAGCGATCTTCGGTGAACAGTGGTGATGTCACCACATTGGGATCGTTGGTTGGGATTGTGAGCACGGCCAGATCGATGGCGCCGGTGTTCAGTTGCAACACCAACGACGCCGTTGTTGCATCGAGCACTTCGACGGTGACACGTGGATGCCGTTCGTTCATGGCCGTAATCAGTCGGGGGACAAGCCAGCGAGCGGTAGTGCCGATCAGCCCGATTCTCACCGTGCCGGTTACCTCGGTGCGGCTCGACTGCACATCAGCGGCGATGGCATTGAGTTCTGACTGGATCCGCCGAGTGCGCTCAATAACCACCCGTCCTTCGGCTGTGGGTTGCCCTGTGGACCGATCAATGAGTTCGACGCCTAGTTCCTTCTCGAGGCGGGCCAAATGGCCTGAGACGTTCGACTGGACGGTGTGGAGGGCTTTGGCCGCGGCGGTAAAGGAGCCGTGGTCGGCCACGGCGGCGAGATAGGAGAGTTGGCGGAGGTCCATCACTAAAAATGATGCCACATATCTCAACTAACAGTTGGACTGATGGGTAACTTACGGGCATACTGAATGCACAACAACGTCGAAAGGCATGGATCCCCCTCCTGACTTTCGTTGAAGGTGTAGAGACCTCCCCCCGGTTTCCACCTTCGTTTCCGGAGCCGACTCCCCCCCGAGTCGGCTTCGGCTGTTTTTGTCCCACGTAACTGCGGTGTTGTCTAGGTTGCGGGAATGGATCGACCACCGGTCATTATCGAAGCGGCAATTAACGGGACACGTACAAAAGATTTCAATCCGCATGTTCCGATTTCAAAAGAAGAAATTGCTAACGACGCACTTTCTGTTTTGGCCGCCGGTGCTTCAATTGTTCATCATCACATTTCAGTTTTTGGTGAACCGCAAAAAGTTGCTGATGAATACGAAGCGATTTGGGATTTGGTGTTAGCGGAACGTCCCGATGCGTTGTTGTATCCAACGGCGAACATTGTCAATGGACAACTTGACTTCACGCATCTTCATCTTTTGGCGCAAAGCGGAAAAATGAAAGTCACTTTTAGTGATCCGGGTTCGGTGAATTTAGGTGGGCTCGACGCCGAAGGATTACCGGTTGGCGGTTACGTCTACCAAAACAGTTTCGATAGCGTGCGCGCGCAATTTCAACAATGCAGTGATGATCGCGTCGGGCCAAGTCTGGCAATTTATGAACCCGGATTTTTACGCGCTGCTATTGCTTATTGGCGAGCAGGAAAACTGCCGGCCGGAACAATGGCCAAGTTTTATTTGGCGAATGATGTTGGTTACTTAGGTGCGCCATTTGGTTTGCCGCCAACAAAAGCCGCATTACAGGTGTACATCGACATGATCGCCGATACACAAATTCCTTGGGCGGTTTCTGTCGTAGGTGGTGATCCGGTAGAAGCCGGGTTAGCGCGCTACGCCATTGAGCGCGGTGGGCATGTGCACATTGGTTTGGAATTTTTTGGTGGCGCGCGTCAGCCCACGAACACCGAATTAACAAACGAAGCAGTGGCCCTTTGCGCACAGATGGGCGTGGAAGTGGCCACAACGCATCAAGCCGCAGCAATCTTGCAATTGCCGCGGCTCGATGAAATGTAAAACGTTGTTTTTAGTTTTGGCGTTGACGAATGATGTTGAGCGCACCGCCGGCTTTAAACCAGCCGATCTGTTCGTCATTCATTGTGTGTAACGCTTCAAAGTCGATGACCGAACCATCAGGCTTCACAATCTGACATTTCACTGGAACATCGGGTGTGAGGTTGGCCAAGCCAGTGATGGAGATGCGATCGTCTTCACCAATTTGGTCGTACACCGAAGGATCAGCGAAGGTCAGCGGAAGCACGCCTTGCTTTTTCAAATTCGTCTCGTGGATACGAGCAAATGAACGAGTGAGCACAGCCACCGCTCCACGGAATCGTGGTTCCATCGCTGCGTGTTCACGTGATGAACCTTCGCCGTAGTTTTCGTCGCCGATAGCAATCCACGGTTGTTTTGCTTCGTGGTAATGCTTGGCGATATCGGGATACGACTTTGTGGTTCCGTCGAGTTGATCTTTGCCTTGACCAACTTCGCCAGTGAACGCATTCACCGCACCGATGAACAGGTTGCCGGAAATGTTTTCGAGATGACCGCGATACTTCAGCCACGGACCGGCGGCAGAAATGTGATCAGTGGTGCACTTTCCTTTGGCCTTCATCAAAATCGGAAGATCTAAGAAATCGTTTCCGTTCCATGCGGAGAACGGTTCGAGAAGTTGTAAACGGTCACTCTCGGGCGAAACCTTGACCACAACTTTCGAACGATCGGCCGGAGGAGCAATAAACATCGATAAGCCCGGATCGAAGCCCTTCGGTGGAAGTTCGATGCCTTCCGGTGTGGGGATCTTGACGCTTTCACCGGCGGCATTCGTTAATGAATCAACCGTCGGATCGAAATCCAAACGTCCAGCCAATGCCATGGCAACCACTGTTTCCGGTGAGGTTACAAAGGCCAATGTGCTGGCCAAACCGTCGTTTCGTTTGGGGAAATTTCGGTTGTAGGAGGTAACGATGACATTGTCGTCGCCTTC
>CAYOHV010000215.1:0-2876 GCA_964403825.1 uncultured Bifidobacterium sp.
GTAGAGATTGAAGTTTCGTTGGCTGATCCGGCGATTTTGGCCGACCATCGAAAGTATGCCGATCTCAATCGTCGTTATCGCGAACTGGGCGCGCTGGTGGCGGCTTTGCGCGAACTCGATGGCGCCACAAATGATCTGCAAACGGCGAAAGAAATGTTTGCCGATGCCACTGGCGATGATCGCGAAATGCTGCGCGAAGAAATCGAAACAGCCACCGCCGCTATTGATCGTTTAACCGAAGAAGTGAAAGTTCTACTTCTACCTAGTGATCCCAATGCCGGCCGCAATGTGATTGTCGAAATTCGCGGTGCCGAAGGTGGCGAAGAAGCCAACTTGTTTGCCCGCGACTTGTTTGAGATGTATCGCTCCTATGCCGCTACTCGCGGTTGGAAGTTTGAACTGATGGAAGGCCAACCTTCTGATTTAGGTGGTTATACCGATGTGACCTTCCGTTTAGTGGGCGAAGGCGTATGGACGCGCATGAAACATGAAGGCGGTCCCCATCGCGTACAACGTGTGCCGGTAACGGAAAGCCAAGGTCGCGTGCATACCTCTTCGGCCACGGTGACGGTTTTACCGGAAGCCGAAGAAATCGATATTGCTATTGATCCCAATGATTTGCGCGTCGATGTCTATCGCTCTTCGGGCGCCGGCGGTCAGCATGTGAACACCACCGATTCGGCTGTGCGGATTACGCATTTACCGACCGGTGTGGTGGTTTCGATGCAGGACGAAAAAAGTCAATTACAAAACCGGGAAAAGGCGTTACGCGTTTTGCGTAGTCGTCTTTTACAGGCCGAACAAGAACGACAAGCCGCCGAAGCTTCCGGTGCGCGTCGCGCCCAAGTGGGTGGCGGTGGACGTTCAGAAAAAGTGCGCACGTACAACTACAAAGAAAACCGCGTCACCGATCATCGCATTGGTTTAACTCTTTATAAGTTGGACAAAATTTTGGCCGGTGACCTCGATGATGTTGTTGATGCGTTAATTGCCGATGAGCGTGCAGAACAGTTGCGTGAAGAACAGCCATGACCACGACATGGCGGCAACTGGCGATTGAAGCGGAAGAACAACTGGCCCAAGTTTCAGAAACCCCGGCCGTTGATGCCAAACGAATAGTTGAGCGCGCCTCGGGAAATGAAGGGGCCGAGTACATCCTCGGTCTCGACGAAGCGGTAACGGAACGGGGAATGTTTTTCTTCGATCAAATGCTGGCTCGTCGCTTAACCGGTGAACCGTTGCAATATGTGCTTGGTCGCTGGGGTTTTCGCCGGCTCGATTTATTTGTGGACAAGCGCGTTCTCATTCCGCGTCCGGAAACGGAACTTGTTACCGAGTACGCCATCAAAGAAGTCGATCGACTGCAGACAGAAACGGATCGAGTTCAAGTTGCCGATCTCGGCACCGGCTCGGGTGCGATTGGTTTATCGATTGCATTCGAACGTGAACGAGTTGATGTTGTGCTCACTGATTTTTCCGATGATGCATTGGCCGTGGCCCGTGCCAATTTGGCCGGCATTGGTCGAGCGGCCACGAATGTGCGCGTTTATCAAGGCAGTTGGTTCGATGCGCTTCCGTCTGAACAAAAAGGAACCTTCGGTGTAATTGTCAGTAACCCTCCGTATGTGGCAACGACGGATCGTTTGGACGAAAGCGTTTTACGTTGGGAGCCACATTCTGCGCTGTTTGCCGGCGATGACGGCCTTGATGATTTACGTATTTTGTTTTCGCAATCGCCGGAATGGCTCGGCGTCAATGGTGCCTTGGTGGTGGAAATCGGCGAGTCACAAGTTGATGCTGTGCGGGCGTTAGCCACCGAAAATGGTTTTACCGATATTTCTTCTTATGTTGATCTCTCGCAACGACCGCGAGTGCTTGTGGCGCGTCGTTAAAGGTTCATGATGGAAGTTATTGCCGCGCTTTTCGCTTCTTTAGGTTGGGGAACTTCCGATTTCCTCGGCGGAAGCGTTTCTAAAAAAATTGCGTCCTCTACGGCATTGTTGTGGTCGAGTTTGATTGCACTTCCATTGGTGATCGTTGTTGTGTTCTTTGGCGGAAACTTAGTTTTCGATCGCGTAACCATTGGCTGGGGCATCATTGCCGGACTGGGCGCATCCTTAGGCGTTGTCTCGCTGTATCGAGGTTTAGCCAGCGGACAAATGGGTGTAGTGGCACCGATTGCCAGTTTGTCGGTCGTCTTACCGGTGGTTGTTGGAGTTTTCCAAGGAGAGCGACCTGATTGGTTCACGCTCATCGGAGTGATACTGGCCGTCATTGGCGTGGTGTTGGCTAGTGGCCCCAATCTTCGACAATTTCGCACAGGCGCGTTGCGTCCAATTCTTTTTGCTTTTGGCGCCACATTAGGAATTGGTATTTCACTCGTTGCCGTGGCGAATGGCAGCGACACCAGTTCTTTCGCCACGTTGTTAGTGACGCGCTTGACCTATCCCATTGTTCTCATCACCTTGGCAACCAGTACGAAAGCGGAACTGGCTTTAGTGCCAGGTGTACGGCTAAAAGTTGCCGCCAGCGGTTTTTGTGATGTGGCTGCGTTAACGGCGTATTCGGTGGCGACGGAGTCCGGATCGTTACCGGTTATCGCCGCTTTGTCGTCACTATTTCCGCTCGTGGTTTTGTTACTGGCGCGTTATGTCGCCCATGAGCATCTCGAACGAGTTCAACTTGTCGGCGCATTAGTGGCGATTGCCGGAACAATCACGATCGTTTCAACGCTTTAGAAATGCCAAGGAAAACGTGACCAATCGGGATCACGTTTCTCTAAAAATGAATCGCGACCTTCGGTTGCTTCGTCGGTTCCATACGCCAATCGTGTTGCTTCACCGGCAAAAAGTTGCTGTCCGACTAATCCGTCATCA
>CAYOHV010000216.1:0-2875 GCA_964403825.1 uncultured Bifidobacterium sp.
CCGGTTTCGTGGGCAAGATAGGACTGTGATTGAAAATTAGTATCAAGACAAGGACTAATGCGCGCCGTCCGCAGCAGGCCACTCTACGCAATCGCACCAATGTGTCGAGTGCAATATGGGTTCCGTCATCAGTTTCTACGGGTCGTTCAACAACCCCGGCTTGTTCGACAACGATTTCAAAATCAGATGCGATTTCGGCCGCCGTTACGTAATCAATGATTTGTTCGGCCGTCATTAAAACTGAAGGGTCTTGCGGGCCACCGTGACCCTCGGCCAAGTTGCGTAAATCGTGCGCCACCAACAAAAGGGTGCCGCCATTAGCTAATGCCGATAACGCAACTTGCATTGCTTTTGCGATTTCCGGTTGCGGAAGTTGTAAATAAAAAAGAATGACGGCGTCATATGTTTGATCGGGCGTCCAGGTTGTTGCATCGGCGACAATCCATCGACCTTCTACTTTGCGGGCCGCCGCAAGTTGTTTCGCTTTTTCAATTCCTTTAGGCGAGAAATCAACGCCGGTTATTTGCCAACCGTTTTCGGCTAACGAAATCGCATTGCGACCTTCACCACAGGCCAGATCGAGAACCGAACCGGCGGGTAAATCTGCGAATTGCTCAACTAAAAAACGATTGGGTGACGATGTCCAAACCAATTCTGAAGTGTCGTATCGCTTATCCCACGCCGCTGCATCCATAACCCGAGTGTAGGTCCGCGTTGGGTGGCGCCGAAAAGAAGTTAAATACGGTTATTTACAACGACATTGTTCGGCGTATTAGTGATCGCTACGAACAACATTTAACGCATCGGACAACGTGAATGCGCCTTCATAAAGTGCTCGTCCAACGATCACGCCTGTTAAGCGTCGATCTCCCGAGCGTAAGTTTTCCAAGGCCCGTAAATCATCAAGACTGCCCACACCACCGGACGCGATTACCGGCAATTCAGTAGCGGCCAGTACATCACCGAGACCATCGAGATCCGGACCCGACAATGTTCCATCGCGTCCAATTTCGGTGACGACTAACGCTTCAACTCCGACATCGGAAAACTCACGGGCAACATCTAATAGATCGCGACCTGAACCTTGTTCCCAACCACGCACCGCCACATCTCGACCGCGCGCATCTAAGCCAACTGCTACCGAAAAACGACTAGCAAGTTGGGCCACTAACTCTGGTTGTTCAAGCGCGGCGGTTCCTAAAACAATGCGACGCACACCGGCATCAAAAAGTATCTCCGCTGACTCGATACTTCTAATGCCGCCACCGGTTTGCACGGGAACGTCAACTGCATCAGCAATCTTGGCGATGACATCGCGATTTTTCGGAGTTCCGTGGCGCGCCGCATCGAGATCAACAACATGAATCCAGCGTGCGCCTTGTTGCGCGAAGAGTTGTGCTTGTGCAACAGGATCATCGTTGTAAACGGTTTCTTTGTCGTAATCACCTTGATAAAGGCGAACGGCTCGACCATCTAATAGATCAATTGCCGGAAAAAGTTCCACAAAAACTCCTGCGCTTACATTCAACTTTGTGAAACGGCCACAAAGTTCTGCAGTAGTTCTAGACCAACTCGACCGGATTTCTCTGGATGGAATTGCGTCGCCCATAAAGTTGGCGTTTCGACGGCTGCCGCCACATCAAGGCCGTACTGGCATGTGGCAACGACACCTTCGGCATCGCTGGCTGCGGCATACGAGTGAACGAAGTACATCCAGATCGGCTCGTCGATTCCGTTGAACATCGTCGCCGCCGAGCGCACATCCACCACGTTCCATTGCATTTGCGGACGCTTCACGGTGTCGGGAAGTAAGTGCAGTTGGCCGGCGAGTACACCAAGACCGCGGCTGCCAGGAGATTCATCTGACCCTTCAAACAACATCTGCATCCCTACACAAATACCCAGAAAAGGCCGATCATCTCTGGCGGCCTCTTGCGCGATCTCATAGAGGCCGGCGGTATGCAATGCATCCATACATGCGCCGAACGCCCCTACCCCGGGTAACACCACTGCTTGCGCGTCGGCGATGAGTCCGGCATCGGCAGTTAGACGCGCGTCAGCCCCGCAACGCTCTAATGCTTTTTGTGCCGATCGCAGATTGCCAATGCCGTAGTCAAGGACCGCCACAAGTGGTCGTTCCGTCACAGCACGCCCTTTGTTGAGGGAATCCCGCTTCCTTCAATTCGAACCGCGTCGCGTAAAGCGCGCGCCACGCTTTTGAAAGTTGCTTCGACAATATGGTGCGTGTTCACGCCCCGCACTAACGAAATATGCAAAGTCAATGCCGCTGATGTAGCGAAAGCGCGCCAAAACTCTTCGATCAACTGCGGATCGAAAGGTGGATCACTCAAGATTTTTTGTCCAGGAAACTCGACGTCATAAAACAAAAATGGACGACCCGATAAATCGAGAGCAACGTCAATTAAGGCTTCATCGAGCGGAACCCGCGCTGAACCAAACCGACGGATACCGGCTTTATCGCCAACGGCAGCGGAAAAAACTTCGCCTAAGGCGATGCCGACATCTTCCACGGTGTGATGAGCATCAATATGCAAATCACCTTTTGCTTCGACGACTAAGTCGAATCCGCCGTGACGACCGAGTTGTGAAAGCATGTGATCGAAAAACGGCAAACCAGTTGACGCTTCATGACGACCATTGCCATCAAGGTCGAGAGAAATAGAAATTGACGTTTCCGATGTGGCGCGCGCAATGGTGGCGGACCGTCGATCATTCGTTTCGCGCTGTGCACTCATTGCGTAATCTCCTCTAAAGCGGCCAAGAAAGCGTCGTTCTCGTCGGGGCTACCGATAGTTACTCGTAAGCAACCATTCAAGCGCGGCCACGACGAACAATTACGCACCAATATTGATCG
>CAYOHV010000217.1:0-2869 GCA_964403825.1 uncultured Bifidobacterium sp.
CGGTGTTGGGAGCCTGACTTTAAATTAGTTGACGTTGCTGAGCAACTTCTCTGGCGAGATTTTTCAGTGCCCAGCGGCCTCTCGAATAGACCGAAATTCTTAGTAGTAAGGAGTGGCGCCGGCGTCGTGATCGGTGACGTCGATGACTTCGACCACCTCAGGAATCGACTCCAAAATTGAGGCCGTGATGCCTTCCCGCAACGTGGCCGCACTCATGGCGCAACCCTGGCATCCCCCGCCCATGGAAACGAACACTGTTGTTTCTTCAACGCCCACCAACGTGGCAAAACCACCATGCGCCGCTAACGAGGGATTAATGACTTCGCGTAAGAGTTGATCAACCTTTTCGGCAATGTCGCCAGTAAGCACGATGTCGCGGCCCGCAAGCGGATTGGGACGATTTGGATTGCGAATAACTAAACCGGATTGACCCGGGTTACGAGGTAAATCCAAGGTGGCGCCGAGCATATTTTCAATTGAATTAGCAGCAACAACCACCGAAAGTCCGCCTTGCACAGAAATATCGTCTTCGGCTTCCAGTTTGGAAATCTCTTCAAAGGCAAGGTCGTAGGCGTACTCCGCTCCAGACGTGCCCGTGATTTCAACGCGCAAGGCCAACGATCCGGGATCAGGTTCGCCATCACGAATTTCCAAAATGCGAGTGATCGCCTCTTCGGTAACGGCAAGGACGTAGGTGGATTCAGGCGCGGTAGTCATGACCCGCTCATCGTATCGTCGCTGCCCCAAAACCCACTATCGAGACCATGCGGGATCTGGCTCTAGCCTACGAAAGTGATTTGTCTTGACGCACAACAACTTTCGGCCGCTCGGCCAGGAAAGCAGTTGTTTGCCGATCTTTCCATCACTATTTCAACGGGAGATCGCGTCGGCATCGTCGGTTTAAACGGCTGCGGCAAATCAACACTGCTTTCAATGCTGGCGGGTAAGCGTGAACCGGATGGTGGTGAGATCCGACGCGGAAAAGATGTGCGAATCGCCATGCTGGAACAAAATCCGCAACTGCCTGACACCACAGTTTTAGACGCAGTGCAACAAGTGGCTGAACAACCGTGGGAAGCCGCCGCGGTTTTAGAAAAATTGGGAATGGGTGCATTAACTGATCGCAAGATCAATTCCCTTTCTGGCGGACAAGCCAAACGCGTTTCGTTAGCGGCGGCTTTGGTCACCGAATGCGACGTGTTAATTCTCGACGAACCCACCAACCATTTAGATATCGATGCCATTGCCTGGCTCGAAAATCGATTAGCCAATTTTCGCGGCGCACTTATTTTGGTAACGCATGATCGTCATGTGCTTGATGCCTTAACGAATAAAATTGTTGAACTCGACCGCGGCAAATCGTTTGTTCATGAAGGCGGTTACGACAGTTATCTCGAAGCAAAAGCGGATCGAGAAGAAAAAGCAGCCTCGGCAGAAGCAACAAGGCGGAACTTAGCCCGCAAAGAATTGGCGTGGTTGCGGCGCGGTGCACCGGCGCGCACATCCAAACCGAAAGCGCGCATTGACGCCGCAGTGACATTGATTGAGACACGCGCCGAACCACCAGCCCGCCAAGGAATTCCCGATTTATGGTTTGGCACGCCGCGCCTTGGCGACAAAGTCATTGAATTGAGCGATGTTGCGGTTGGCTATTCGCCCCAACATCCCTTATTTGAAGGTTTACAACTACGACTTGATCCGCGTGAGCGTTTAGGAATTGTCGGACCAAACGGAGTTGGAAAGTCAACGTTGCTTGATGTCATTGCGGGACGCCTTGCGCCGTTACATGGAACTGTCGATTACGGATCAACAGTGAAAATCGGTTACTACGATCAAGTTGGCGTAACGCTTGATCCGAAACAACGCGTGCGCAATGCGGTTGCGGGCGATCATCGTCAACCCGATTGGCAGGACGGCGCGCTTTGCGAATCATTTTGGTTTGACGCCGATGCGCAATGGGCGCCGATTGAATTGCTATCCGGTGGCGAACGACGACGCCTGCAATTGCTTTTGGTGTTGGCGCAAAAACCAAATGTTTTACTTCTCGACGAACCAACTAACGATTTAGATATCGAAACATTGCGCGTGCTCGAAGAATTTTTGGATGAATGGCCCGGCGCTCTCTTAGTGGTAAGCCACGACCGCGCTTTTCTGGAACGAACCGTGGCCGATGTCATTGTGATGGATGGACATTCAACTCCGTCAAGGCGACCAGGTGGATACGCCGCATGGGAAGCCAGTCGCCGTCAACAAAAGCCGATTAAAAAATCAATGCCTTCGGCGGACAATAAAAAGAAAGCAACCAACCAAGAGAAAGGAAACGTGCGATCTCCTTCTACATTGCGTTTCCTTTTGAAAGACGCCGAGAAGGCTTTAGAAAAAGCGCAGAAGCGTCGTGACCAACTCACCGAAGAAATGGCAGTCGCCGCCGGTGAATCCGACCATCAACTTCTTGCCCAATTAGGGGCGCAATTAACCGAGGCCCAAATGCAACTCGATGAGGCGGAAATGGCTTGGTTAACGCTCGCAGAAGAGTCTGAAGAGGCGATGAATTTGGCCGCCGAGCGACGGAAGTAGATTCTTGCGACGTGACCGCTGCATCGCTGGCCCTTAAAGATCTTCGTCAAACCCGACGTAAAAATCGCCTCGCTGATATCCATTGGATTGATGCGCTGTATCGCGTCTACATGATCGGTGCGGGTTCACTCATTTTGTTAGGGCTCGCCATTAGTCGCCTACCAACAAATCGACTCACCGTTGACGAAGCAAAAGACTTCGCCAATGTTGCACCGGGCTGGTTAGGTTTAGGTTTCGCCTTGGCCGTTGCTATTGGATTGCGCTCGGGCGGACGCGGTGGACCACTTGTTCT
>CAYOHV010000218.1:0-2866 GCA_964403825.1 uncultured Bifidobacterium sp.
CGCGCTTTTGTAAAAGACGAGAGAGTTTTTCCGACTTTTCAACCGAGATCGTGCCTACCAGCACCGGTTGACCAATCTCATTGCGATGCACGATGTCTTCAACAACGGCGTTGTATTTGGCATCTTCTGATTTGTAAATGAGATCGGGCTTGTCATCACGAACCATCGGACGATGAGTCGGAATGGGAACCACATGCAAGTTGTATGTGGCTAAAAACTCGTTCGCTTCAGTTTCCGCCGTACCGGTCATGCCGGCGAGTTTTTCGTACATGCGGAAATAGTTCTGCAATGTCACGGTGGCCAACGTTTGGTTTTCTTCTTCGATCTTCACGCCTTCTTTGGCTTCGACCGCTTGATGAAGACCTTCCGACCAACGACGTCCTTCCAAAATACGGCCGGTGAATTCATCAACGATTTGCACCTGACCGTGTTGGACAACGTAATCCTTGTCCTTTTTGAATAATTCTTTGGCCCGCAACGCGGCCTGCAATTGGTGGACAAGATTTTGCGAGATCTCGTCGTACATATTTTCGACGCCGAGTGCTCGTTCAACTGCTTCCACGCCTTCATCGGTAGGAGCAACCGTGCGCTTTTCTTCATCAACGTCGTAATGAATATCGCGCTTTAAGTTCTTCACAATTGACGCGAATTGGTAATAGGTCTTGGCGGCATCAGAGATACGGCCCGAAATAATGAGCGGTGTACGTGCCTCATCAATAAGGATCGAGTCGATTTCGTCAACGATGCAATAGAAATGTCCGCGCTGTACTTTTTCGGCTTGGCTCATCGCCATGTTGTCGCGCAGATAATCAAAACCAAATTCGTTATTTGTTCCGTAGGTGATATCGCAGTTGTACTGCGTGCGTTTGTATTCAGAATCAAAATTGCCGGGAACAACCAAACCAACGGAAAGGCCGAGTCGCTTATGCACTCGACCCATCCATTCGGAATCTCGGGTGGCGAGATAATCGTTGACCGTCACCACATGCACACCACGTCCGGCAAGCGCATTGAGATACACCGGCAAAGTCGAAACCAGCGTCTTACCTTCACCGGTTTTCATTTCCGCTACCCAGCCGAAATGCAATGCCGCGCCGCCCATTAACTGCACGTCGTAATGGCGCTGGCCGATTTCTCGTAATGCGGCCTCACGGACAACAGCGAACGCTTCGATGAGAATGTCGTCCAATTCGGCACCATTGGCCAATTGGTTGCGGAAATCGATCGTGCGCCCCGCCAACTCAGCATCGCTCAGAGCGGAGATTTCCGGCTCTAGGGCATTGATCTCCGGCACCAGCGCGGCGATGGCCTTAACTTTTCGGCCTTCTCCGGCCCGCAGAATTTTGTCGAACATTCCCATGAGAATGGCGAGTCTACCGACGTCAGTTGAGATGGCTATTCACCGCCGCCGTGCGGGCCACGGCTGCCCCAATCACCATCTCAGCCCCTGCTTCCAATAGGGCTCGGGCGGCGGCGGTCATGGTGGCACCAGTGGTGACCACATCATCACAAAGCACAACCCGTCCCTTGATACGGCGACGAGCGCTAAAGGCCACACCGTTTAGACGTTGCTGGCGACTCCGACCCGTTTGTGCCACTCCCCTATGTCGTCGCAATGTTGCTTGTGCACGAGTTCGATAGGCCGCGGCCAATTGTTGGGCCAGTAATTGCGATTGATCGAAACCGCGCTGGCGACGGCGTGCCGGCGAAGTGGGCGCCCATGTCACCACTTCAACTTCGGTAATTGCATGTTGCACAACTTCGGTGAGTTGTTCGCCAAACCA
Source organism: uncultured Bifidobacterium sp. (assembly GCA_964403825.1). Classification (GTDB taxonomy): domain Bacteria; phylum Actinomycetota; class Acidimicrobiia; order Acidimicrobiales; family Acidimicrobilacustridaceae; genus Acidimicrobilacustris. Next base: position 1,785 of record CAYOHV010000218.1, read on the forward strand.
ACGCAAAACTTTGCGGTTGCCCTGTTGTTTTACCGCCGACCAAAAAGGACGGAAGTTTTCGTCATAGGCCACCACCACCAACAATGCCTGCAGACCTTTTGGACAAGGTTCATTCGGTGGCTCAGCGAAAATATCGCGACATTGCGCGCACGGCGAACGACCGGGTGCGTCGCAGCCATGACAAGAACTTGGAAACCAAAGTTGACCGAACTCGCGCAGATATCTTTCGCCAATGCGCGCGAGGGAATTTTCTTTTGGTGATCGTTGGTTGCTACTCTTCATGGCGCGCAAACTAGAAAGTGCACACCCTGACAACAAGGGTCGAAAGATTTAGTGCATCAACTGCGGTGGATCGGTGCGATTAATGATCGACTGCGTGCGCTTGGTGACAGCCGCATTGGTGTCGTCATGAGTGATGATCCAAAACTGTTTTGCCTTTACGGCCTTCACTACGTCGTCGGCTACTCGTTCGGGCTCTAAACCACTTTCTAAAAGCGGACGAGTGATCTCGGCGAGTATTGACGCATCATCGGAAGACGCGCCTGGCTTGTTGCGTAATGAAGAACCGATATTGGTGCGCACCCAAGAAGGACAAAGCACCGAAACTCCAACGGGCGATTCGGTCATACGTAATTCGTTGAACAGCGTTTCTGACAACGCCACCACACCGTATTTCGCAATGTTGTATGGACCCATAAAAGGTGCCGAGAACAACCCGGCGACTGACGCGGTATTGACAATATGACCGGAGCCTTGTTCTAGGAGCAACGGCAAAAAGACGCGCACTCCGTGAATAACACTCCATAAATCGACATCGATCACCCATTGCCACGCGTCCAAATCCATTTCCGACATTGGACCGCCGCCACCAACACCCGCGTTGTTACAAACAATGTCGACGCGACCAAACGCTGCCAAAGTTTCATCGCGCAATTTTTCGATGGCATCGCCACTGGAAACATCACAACGAACAGCAACGCGTTCAATCGACGCATCGAGTTCATCCATGGCAGCTTCCAACGCCGGTACTTCGATATCGGCCATGACGATTTTGCAACCTTGCGCGCCAAATGCTTTGGCCA
>CAYOHV010000219.1:0-2859 GCA_964403825.1 uncultured Bifidobacterium sp.
ATCATGGTTGCAGTCGGGCTATTTCTTGGTGTCCAGGCCTTTGATGCATTACGCGAAACCGGTCTTGGATTTCTCACAACCACTGAGTGGGAACCCGACCGCGGAAGATTTGGAATCGGTTCCGTTCTTTTGGGAACAGTAATGATTGCCCTCGTAGCAATTGTGGTAGCGGTGCCTATTTCGCTCGGAACTGCATTATTCATCACGAATGTTGCACCAGCTCGATTTCGCGGCGTACTTATTTCGCTCGTTGATTTAATGGCAGCAGTCCCCAGTGTTGTCTACGGATTATGGGGATTGTTCTTTTTCCAGTCAGGGGTGATTGGCGTTTCTCGCTTCATCTCAACTTGGTTTGGTTGGGTGCCGATATTTAGCGTGAGTGGAGCCGAAGCGAACAGCGCGCTGCCAAATGCAACGGTGTTTACTGCCTCCACGTTCATCGCAGGTGTTGTTGTCGCTCTAATGGTTATGCCCATTCAATGTTCAGTGATGCGAGAAGTCTTCTCTCAGGTACCACTTGGTGAACGTGAAGGGGCTTTGGCGCTGGGCGCAACTCGATGGGGAGCGATCCGAGTTGTATCGCTCCCGTTTGCGCGTGGAGGAATTATTGGCGGGACGATGCTTGGCTTAGGTCGGGCATTAGGTGAGACGATCGCCGTCCTTCTCATTATTTCGCCACGATTCGATATCAATTTTCGAATTTTGGAAACTGGAGGAAACTCTGTCTCGAGTTTGATCGCCCTTCGTTATGCCGAAGCCTCCTCATTTAGTCTTTCTGCGCTCATGGCAGCGGGTCTCGCTCTGTTTGCCTTGACTTTGGTTGTCAATTTCATTGCGTCGGCGTTTGTCGCTCGATCCCGATCTGGTGCGAGTAGTGAAGCATGACAATCCTTAATGAAACTTCGTCATCAAGCGACCAAATGAATAGCCAGGGGTCTTCCCCGCCTAAAACTATTTTGCCCAAGATTGTTCCAAGTTCGACGCCGCCTTTGGATACGCGCAAGATCAATGGCATTTCGAGGGAAGATCTCGGCAACATAGCGGGAGCAGCCGCAAGCGCGATTGCAATGACGTTCTTACTGTTTGGTCAATTGGCGCCGTTGAACGGTGCAGTTGGGTTTGTTGTTGTTGCGTTCTTGCTCTTCATTGCTGTCTACGCCTTGTTGGTCTCACTCACCAACCCAGCTCCCATAGTGACTGACAAGGTGATGACGGCGATATTGGCGGCATCGACATTTCTTGCCTTCGCAGCATTAGCTTCAGTAGTTGCCTTCACCCTTTGGCGAGGTCGAGAGGCTCTAACAACATGGAATCTGTACACCGAGGACATGAGTGAAGCGGGTCCGGCCGACCCACTTTCTGTTGGTGGTATCGGTCATGCAATAGTTGGGACGCTCATCATTATTGGAATTGCAATCGCATTAACAGTTCCACTTGGAATTGCATGTGCGGTTTTCCTTAACGAGACGCGTGGTCGATTTAATCGAACGGTGCGTACCGTCGTTGATGCAATGTCCGCGTTGCCATCAATTCTTGCTGGTCTTTTCATTTTTGCCACGTGGATTTTGATTCTGGGATTACCGAGATCGGGCCTCGCAGCTGCAATTGCAGTGAGCATCATGATGCTGCCGATCATTATCCGTTCTGCTGATGTTGTAATCCGATTAGTTCCCGGAAATTTACGAGAAGCCTCGGCAGCGCTCGGTGCCCCCGAACGCCGAACCGTTTGGCATGTCGTCCTACCAACGTCACGTTCCGGCTTGGCGACATCTGTGATCCTTGGCGTAGCTCGCGGAATTGGTGAAACCGCACCAGTGCTTCTCACCTCAGGCTTTGCATCATCAATAAATTTCAATCCTTTTCAGGATCCGATGGTGTCGCTCCCATTAGCGACCTTTGAATTCGTTCGCTCACCTCAACCCGCACTGATCGCTCGTGGGTTTGCCACAGCCGCAGTATTGATGGTGCTTGTACTCATTTTGTTTGCGATCGCTCGAGTACTCGGTGGTCGACCCGCTGGCCATGTATCTGATCGGCAACGAAAAAGATTGGCCAGTCGTTCGTTAAGAGACTTGAAACGTATGGAGCCCGAAATCGAAACGGGGAGATCATGAAGAAAGCCTTATTGTTCATCGCAGTTGCGTTACTCGCGATTCCTTTTGCAACACCGATGAGAGAGGCGAAAGCGCAGGCAAGTTACCAACGGATCTCCGGTGAAGGTTCATCTTGGGCCGCAGGTGCGATTGACGCTATGCGTGTGAATGTCAAGCAGTTCGGCATCACGGTGGATTACAACCCGAGTGGTTCAAGTGCAGGGCGGAAAAACTTTCTAAATGGCACCGTCGACTTTGCTGCTTCTGATATTCCATTTCAATTTCAACCTGAAGACGGATCCGCTCCGGAAAATCCTGCACCAGGGAGTTATGCGTACATACCCGTGACGGCCGGAGGCACTGCGTTTATTTACAACCTCAAAATTAATGGTCAACGAGTTACTAATCTTCGATTGTCCGGCGAAAATGTTTCAAAAATTTTCACTGGCGTAATTAAGCGTTGGAATGATCCGGCGATTGTGGCGGACAATCCTGGATTAACAATGCCCGATCGCCCTGTTGTACCGGTCGTGCGGTCAGACGGTTCAGGTTCCACAGCTCAATTCACAAAGTGGATGATCAATCAGCATGGCTCAATCTGGCGAGATTATTGCAACCGCTCAGGTCGAGCTCCAGCGTGTGGCGCGACATCGACCTATCCGACCATTGCAGGCATGATCGGTCAGAGCGGTGATCTTGGTGTCACCGGATATGTCACTCAAGGTTTCGCGGAAGGAGCGATTGGCTATGTCAACTATTCCTATGC
>CAYOHV010000220.1:0-2859 GCA_964403825.1 uncultured Bifidobacterium sp.
TACGCGCCGTTACCGCAAACCTTACGTAAACAATCAGCAGACGCAGCGAAGTTGATTCGAGAATTGCAGGCGATTCCTGAATCGTCAACTGTCGATATTCCGACTCAAGTTGCGGCAGGACCGTCATTGCCGATTCCACCAATTGAAACGCCAAATGCTCCCGAACCCGAGCAAACGGATATCGCAACTACGCCAATATTTGCCATGTCGCCGACGCGATTAGTCGTTCCCATGCTGATCGGAATCGTTGTCTTTGCCGCACTTTCGGCACTTGAAATTTCGAAACGTTCGAGGCGGAGGCAGACATGAGTCGACGGCTTTTTTCCGAATTCTTGATTTCAGTTTTCTCCGTCGGGATGATTTTTTTTCTCCTCGCCGATGCAACAGAGGCAAATACGACAGGTAGAGACGAGAAATCCCGATCGCTCGTCGTGATTGCCGGTAGTGGGGAGAATGCCGGAAAGCCGATTGCTAGTGGTTCAGGCTCGACATCGTTTTCCTTTGTTTTGCAATCAGGATCCGAATGTCAGGGCGACAGCGCCAACGACAACTATCGAATTCAAAGTTTCGTAATTCCTGAAGTCGTTGATCCGTTTTCACTTAAGTTCGAATCAACGAAGCCATCCGGTGACGGGAACTGGGCACTCTACGACGTAAACACTCGTCCTTATGTGCATGACTTGACGTCAATTGCGGATCGGCCAGGTCGACCTGGGAAAATAGACGCTATTCCACAATTGTCATTTGCGGTATTTCCTCCGGGGACATTGAAACCTGGTATTTATCGAATCGGAATTGCCTGTTCACTTTCCAACGAGTCGACACGAGTTTGGGAAACATTGGTGAATATTGAAGACGACCAATCCGATAGCCCTGCGAAACTTCGCTGGGAAATTACTGACGGAACTGATTCGCCTTCCAATTCGAATTCATCGTCTGTGTACGCAGTCGTATTTGTCGGGATCGTGATTTTGATAGCTGTCTCGGTCGTTTTGTTGGCAAGAAAAGGAAAAAAATGAAGTTAATGCAAAAATCGAAGTCGAAGTTTTTATCAGTCGCATTAGTGAGCTCACTTGTGATGCTTTCGCTTTCGGTCGTTGGTCTAATGAGTGCAATCCCTGCCTCTGCAGCTGCCACGTTTAGCGGGAACATCACAATCTTTAATCCTTCGAATCAAAATGCTTTGAATTCGGGTGGATCCGGAACCGATTTTGGTTTGAGGCTGCCAACCGGAGCCGCTTGCTCAGGCGATAGCGCTGGCGGGGGATTTCGAGTGCAGTCGTTTATGACCCCCGTTTCGGTTAACGCCTCGGCTCTGCAATTCAATTCATCGGGTCCAATTCCCGCTGGAACAGGAACATCGTTTCGTCAACCCCTTTTCTCATCTACTTCGTCACCTTTTGTAAATGCTCTGACGGACGTGGCAACGACACAGGGCGGTCCAGGAACCATTTCGAATATTCCGGTAATGGATTTTTCGTACTTGGCGCCAAATTCCCCTTCGCTCCTGCCCGACGGTGAGTACCGACTAGGAATTTCTTGCACTCTCGGAACAGCATCGACAAATCAGCTTGACAACTACTGGACTGTCAGGATCGTTATTTCTTCGTCGAATACTGACCCTCTTGGATTTTTGTGGACGTTAAGTTCGACTCAAGATTCTGCGCAACAAGCAACGACTACCACGACGCTAGCGGCTGGGACTTCAACAACGACCAGCACTATCGCTCAAACTACGACAACGACGACTATTGATCCGTTGGGAGGCACGGCTCCGACGACAGTGCCCGGCTCGGGCGGCCCTTCGGTGACCCCAATTTCCAGTTCCGTTGGCCAATTACCTATGACTGGTCGAGGAACGTGGACAATTCTTTTTTGGGCATTTCTGGCGATTGTCTTTGGCCGAATGCTTTACCTGACAGGAAAGCGTCCAAAAGTTAAGGACGAAATCGAATGAGCGTCGCCGGAGATACGAAGACTGGCTTGACCGAAAGTGATTCAAAAAAAGAAAAATCCGATCCCAAAACACGTCTGAGGAAATTTTTCGCTAGGCCTCCAATTGCCGGAATCCCTGCGCTCGACGCGCGCTCGCAGATGCTTCGTGTCTCATTGGTTGTCGTAATCATTTTGTTGAGCGGATTTCTTCTCTCGATATCGATTGTGGGTGCAATGCAGCAACGGGCTGCCCAGCAAAATGCTTTTGATGCTTTTCGAGCTGAACTTGCGCAAGGCGTTGCTCCAACTGGTCCGATAAATCAAGACAATCGGGTAATTCGAGCGGGGACTCCGATGGCATATCTCGAGATTCCATCAATAGGAGTTCGTCAAGTCGTCTTTGAAGGGACTTCGTCTTCTGTGATGATGAATGGGCCGGGCCACCGAATGGACACTGTGTTTCCGGGGCAAGCCGGTACCAGCATCATTATGGGGAGACGAGCGGCTTTTGGTGGGCCATTTAGTCGGCTTGTCAACATCAAAGTAGGAGACCCTATATATATAGCCACCGGTCAAGGTGAATTTGAGTATTCAGTAATTGCGGTGCGATCAGAGGGAGACCCTGTCCCTCCAAAGATTGAAAGTGGCAAAAGTAGGATTCAACTCGTCACCGTTGGCGGCCGACCGTATTTGCCCGATGGAATCTTCCGGGTGGATGCAGAACTAAACCAAAATGCTTCAGCCTCATCTGGAACCGTTTTCACTGCCAAAACGCTACCGGCATCTGATCGGTTTATGGGCGTTGATTTTTCCAATCTTTGGCAATTAGTCCTTTGGTTGGAGGCGTTAGCAATCGTTATTGCGTTGATGCTCTGGGGATGGAACCGATGGGGACGCCTCAAGACGTGGATAGTCATTGTTCCG
>CAYOHV010000221.1:0-2835 GCA_964403825.1 uncultured Bifidobacterium sp.
ATGAGATCACGCTGAATTTCAGCGCTATTGATTTACATCAGGCGTTACAACAAATCGAATTGGTAAGTCGCAGCGTCGCTCCATTCTTTGCCACCTTCGATCTTTGGCTAACGGCCACAATTCCGGTGCCAGTGCCACCGCTTGGTTTGCTTGACACCACCAGCAATGAAGCCATGTTCAAAAACGCGGCGCGGTTTTCCGAAATCACGGCCGTCTTCAATGTTTCCGGCAATCCGGCAGCATCGGTTCCGGCCGGATTCGATAGCAACGGTTTGCCCGTTGGTGTGCAACTGGTTGCCAACCATTGCGAAGAAGCATTACTGCTGCAAATTGCTCGGCAATTGGAAATTGCGCAACCGTGGCCGCTGCTCGCGCCGTGGTCGCACTAACGAAAGGTAAGAAATGAATTCCACAAACACTGCTGCATCAGCCGTTGTTGTAACCGGAGGCGCGTCGGGAATTGGTTTCGCCAGTGCCGAAGCTTGCGCTGCGCAAGGACGACCAATTGCCATTTGGGATTTAGAACAGAGCAATTCCGAAAAAGCGGCCGAACGCATTGCTGCGCAATTTGGTGTCGCCACCATCGGCATCGGAATTGATGTCACCAAATCGGCTCTTCTTAGCGATGCGGTAGCCAAATCAAAAGAAAAAGTGGGAGCAATCGGCGGACTTGTACATGCGGCCGGCATCGTGCGCACCGAATCAATCGGCGAACTCACCGATGAAGCATGGGATGCAGTGCTCAATGTGAATCTGCGCGCCTATCCGATGTTGGTACAAGCACTGCATGCCGAACTGGCGGCGACGCGCGGCGCCGTTGTGGGAATTGCATCGATCGAAGGTTGGATTGGCAATGCGGCTATCCCCGCGTACTGCGCATCAAAAGCCGGTGTCCTAGGTGCAACTCGTTCCATGGCGGAACGACTCGGCCCCGAAGGCATTCGCGTGAACGCCATTTGTCCGGGTTATATCGAGACCGCCATGTTGGCGCCCACATTGGCCATCCCGGAATTGCGCGCTCATTTTTCTTCGAATGCAATTCTGCAACGAGTCGGCCGACCCGAAGAGATCGGCGAACCAGTGGCATTTCTTTTAAGTGAAAAAGCCTCGTTTATTACCGGTCAATCGCTGGTGGTTGATGGCGGCGTTTTAGCTATCGATTAACAGTTATTTGCCGCATTTGGCGCGATCGAGCACCCAAATAGGTAATCGATCGATATCAGAATCAAGTTGATAGCACCGACTTAAGAAATCACCAATGGGATATCGCCACATCTGCGCCGAAGCCCAATCGGTACCGAGACGCGCGCCATCAACAATGACCGCCGGCGGATTGTTTTGCAGATCAGCCGAAAACATTTGCCAGCGCGAACGGAATGGTTCTTCGGTGAGATCAATGTTGGCGAGATCACTCTGACGACTGGCCCAATTCCCGGTGAGATAACCGCCATGCAAAAAAGATCCTGCAGGTAAACGCTGGGCGGCAACGTACACATCCGGTAACGCACCCCAAACATAAATGCGATCAGTCGGTTGCGTTAATACTTGGACACGTCGACCGACGGAAGTGAAATTCGAAAGATCAGGACGATAAACAACGGACAACGTGATCATGGCCGCCAACAGCAATGCCGTGAGCGCAATGATCGAACGAATGGTATTACGCGAAGCAGTCGTTAATGCAATACCCGTCATAACCGCTAAAACCGGAACTAACTGTTGGTAGTAATGACCGAAAAAGCGGAAACCAATCGGAATGACGGCGGCCGAAACCACCAACCACACCACGATGGTGGCATCAATACGAACACGCTTAACAATTGCCGCCCAAACGCCATAGAAAAGCGACAAATGCAAAAGGGCAAAAACAATGGTGAGCCCAGTTCCCACTCCGAGTGCGCGCAACATTGATACGCCGCCGTCGACGTAATCGCCATTTTCGATCCACGTCCAACGTAAATACGCATTGCCGAAAATGGCCCAGAAAAAAATGAAAGTAAGCGACGCGCTTACGGCGGTGGCCATCAAAGCGCGGCTGCGCTGGGAATTTCGAAACGCTTCGAAAAGAACAACGAATAAAACAACGACATAGGGTTGTTTACAGTTCGCAGCAATGATCGCTGAAAACGCAGCCAGAGCGAACCACCATTCCGGCCGTGATGATTGGCGCGTTCGTAATGCGCAATAAATCGCTAATGACGCCGGTGCTAATCCCCAAAGTTCGAAGTTGGCCGCCTGACCATCAGCCGGCAAGAACAAGGCAGTACCGGCAATGGCCAAGGCGCCGGTCAAAGTCGCAAGATGTTTCGACACGCCTAGTCGACGCGCAATGGCCATCACAATGATGCCGTTGACAAAAATAAGAACAGATACGGCTAATCGAATCCAACGCATATCGACGGAGAGTTCGCGAATGGCGGCATAAACAAACGGAACGATCGGCGGTTTACGATCGATCACTTGGTGATAGAGGTCGCCGCCGCTACCGATTACATCGCCGGTTACCGATAAATAGGCCTCATCACGGTCGAACATTCCGTTCCACAAAACGCCCGGAAACCGGCTCAATACCGTTACGACTGCCAACACCAACAACGCCGGCCATGGCCGACGGAGATGTCCGAGCACTTTCGCCGCACGGGACTGTTCAAACGGGAGAGTTGTGGCCACTTGATTCCATAAATGAGGTAAGGGGAACAGAATGCGTGCGTAACAGGATGGCAGAGACCTAGCCTCGAACCTAGTGAGCCCCAACGAGACACCTGCCGACCACGAATCTACCGCTTATTTACTCGACCGATTAGCCATTGCTGATGTGATGGCGCGCTACTGCCG
>CAYOHV010000222.1:0-2812 GCA_964403825.1 uncultured Bifidobacterium sp.
TAACGCACGGGCAATGCCGTGGCGTAATGCGCCGTCTTGACCAGAAATACCGCCACCATCGATATTGCAATCGACGTCGTACACCTCATTGGTATTGGTGAGACGCAATGGTTCGGTGAGAATCATGCGGTGAGTTTCCGATGGGAAGTAGTCAGTCACCGGACGCTTGTTAACGGTGATGTTTCCCGAACCTGGACGCAAGACAACGCGCGCAACTGCACGCTTACGACGACCAGTGGATTGAACGAGTGGGTTCGGCATGATTTTCCTTCAGCGTGAACTCAACGCGCCTTGGCGTGAGCGAACTCGATGACCTGTGGTGATTGCGCGGCATGGGGATGAACCGGACCGGCATACACCTTTAACTTTTTAATCATCTGACGACCAAGACGATTCTTCGGCAACATGCCGCGCACGGCGCGACGCACTGCTTCATCGGGCTTTGTTTCTAAAAGCTCTCCATAAGTTTGCGAACGCAAACCACCGGGATAACCCGAGTGACGATGCACATGAAGTTTCTCGCCCTTGTTTGATGTCAAAACAACTTTGTCGGCGTTAATCACGATGACGTGATCGCCCATGTCCATATGCGGAGTGAACACTGGCTTGTGCTTGCCGCGCAGGATGCGTGCAACTTCGGTGGCAACGCGACCGAGCACCATGCCTTCTGCGTCGAGGACATACCAAGAGCGTTCAATTTCGTTTGCTTTGGGGGTGTAGGTGCGCACGGCGCGACCCTTCTACATCGGTCCGCACGAGAAATCATGCGGAGAAATTGTTCACCGCTGGTAGCGGTGCGGACCTGAAATCCTAGATGACCGTCCCATAACGGGCAATTTGGCTATTTCTGGCTGTCGGCCGGCGTGTCATAGGTGACTTCCCACAGACAAAGTCCTTGGGGAGGCGCCAATCGGGGCACGAGCGACCGGTCCTGGGCCCGAATAATGGCGGCCATTTCCCCGGGCCGGCGGCGGCCTCGGCCCATTTCCACCAACGTCCCCACGATCGATCGGACCATCTGATGACAGAAGGAACTCGCTTCGATTTCAAATCGCAAAATTCCATCCTCTCCTTCCACCCAGTTGGCATCGGTTACTCGGCGAATAAGCGAGACCTCGGCATCGGTTTTGGGACGGCGACAAAACGATGAAAAGTCATGACTGCCATAAAGCGCGTCACAACCCAATCGCAATGCATGAATATCAAGTGGCTCCGGCACCCACCACGATGTCGCCGCCAAAAAAGGGTCCGGCACATGTCGGTGCAACACCGTATAGCGATAGCGGCGCGAGCGTGCCGAAAATCGCGCATCGAAATCATTGGGAGCAATAGCGGCATCCCGTACAACAATTTCAGGAACGCATTGACGATTAATGGCACGCGCTAAATACTCGGGGGAGCATCGTTGTTCGTCGACACCATCGCTTTTGACATCAAACGAAATAACTTGACCCCAAGCGTGCACACCGGCATCAGTTCTTCCCGCCATTGCAATTTGCAACGGATGTCCAACAACTGGTTCTAATGCGGCGCGAATATCACCGACAACTGTTCTTACATTGGCGTTTTCGGCCATGCCATGAAATTTCGAACCGTCATATGCGATTGTCATGCGAATGCGCGTATAACCATCGGCCGGCGCGGCAATCGTTTTGAATTCTGGACGCGAAGCGGCCGACCCCTGAAGGTCGGCCGTCATCACAGACATAACGATTGTCAGACGAGTTCGATACGCGCCATCGGTGCATTGTCACCTTGACGCGGGCCCAACTTGAGAATGCGGGTGTAACCACCCGGGCGTGTTTCGTAACGAGGTGCAATATCGGAAAACAACTTGGTAGCCATTTCCTTGTCACCCAAATACGCCACAACCTGACGTTGACGATGCAGACCACCCTTTTTTGCTTTGGTGATGAGTTTTTCGGCAACGGGACGCAATGCCTTTGCGTTAGCTTCCGTTGTCACGATTCCCTCGGCAGCAAAAAGTGAGGCGGCCAAGTTCGCCATCATTAATTTTTGGTGAGCGGCGTCGCCACCAAAGCGACGCGATTTACGAGGCGTTGCAGGCATAACAATCAGTCCCGGTGACGGAGCGACAAACCGCGCTCATCGAGTTTTGCGATTACTTCGTCAAGCGACTTTTGGCCGAAATTGGTAACCGCTAACAAATCGTCTTCAGACTTTTGCAGCAATTCGCCAATTGTGTTGACCTGTGCACGCTTGAGGCAATTACGAGGACGCTCCGAAAGATCGAGGTCTTCGATAGGGAGATCAAGATCAGGTGAACCAGTATGCGTAACGCTCACTTCACCTAATTCGAGACCTTGGGGTTCATCGCTCATCTCGGCAACCAACGTAACGAGTGATTGCAAAGTGGCACCGGCCGAGGCAAGTGCTTCACGAGCGGAAATTGAACCGTCGGTTTCAATGTCGAGAATCAAACGATCAAATTCGGTTGATTGTTCGACTCGAGTTGGTTCCACCGAGAACGTCACGCGACGAACTGGCGAGAAAATTGAATCAACCGGAATAACACCGATGGTGTTGGTGGTCTTGTTTCGTTCTGCCGAAACATAACCACGTCCACGTTCAACCGTAACGTCTAAGGCAATACGGTCAGATTCGTTCACAGTTGCAATGTGCAATTCAGGATTGAGGATTTCAACATCGGAATTGAGCACGATGTCACCAGCAGTTACTTCCGCCGGTCCGCGTACATCAATGCGAAGTGAAACTGCGTCATCGGTATGAACACGAAGAACAAGGTCCTTCAAGTTCAAAATGACGTCAGTAACGTCTTCAGTTACTCCGG
>CAYOHV010000223.1:0-1529 GCA_964403825.1 uncultured Bifidobacterium sp.
AGGGCATAGGCGCGTTCATTAGAAATCTGCGTATTGACCATCACTCGTTCGCAGTGGCGACGCATGCACCACGAAAGTGCGTCGCCAACTAACGCCGTGCCGATACCGCGTCCATGAAAATCGGGATCGACGGCTAAACGTTGCAAGTAACCCATTGGTCCGGCGGCACCGGTGATGTGATAGCCGACAACTTTTCCGTCAACTACGGCAACGCGAAAACGCGATCGGGGTGTGGCATCACGGGCATCAAAAAGCGCAGCGCGATCGAAGCGCCAAAATCCATCAAAGGCTCTTCCATCTAATTGCAACACGGCTTCAATATCGGCGGTGCGTCCCCGTCGCATTTTCATGCCATGCGCTGAGGATGACGGAATGCCAACAAGATCGTGATGTAACAGATGAAGTTCTTCGACTCTTTTGAATCCGCATTTTTCGAAAGCCATTTGCTCTTCGATGGCTAAAGCCGAAGTGAAAATTTGTTGGTAGCCACGATTCTTTGCTTGGGCCACCGCTTCGTGAATGGTCTCCGGACGCAATTGGTGACCGGGTGTCGGACTCAAAAGCGCGACGGAATGATTGCCCCGCCAAGGGACAATTCGCACTCGTGCATCGGATGCAATCAGGGTTTCGGCTCGACGCATGTGAGCGCGAGCCTACGACGACCAACTCGAGCGTGTCCCACTACTAGCCTCAGAGTGTGATTCCTGAGCGGTGGCAACCGGTGCTTGACCAAACCCAGCCCTTGGCGGAGCGATTCCGCCAAGCGGGTTTTCGCCTGTATTTAGTGGGTGGAGTGGTGCGCGATCTGCTTTTGGGCCGGCCACTTTCCGATCTCTACGACCTCGATTTCACCACCGATGCCCGACCCGAACAGACCCGCGAAATCTTGTCTGGGTGGGCGGATTCTCTATGGACGCAGGGCGAACGTTTCGGCACGATCGGCTGCCAGAAGGACGGTTGGACATTCGAAATCACCACCCATCGTGCCGAATCCTACGACCCCAATTCGCGTAAACCCGAAGTGGTTTTTGCTGATGTCGTGGAAGCGGATCTGGCTCGGCGTGACTTCACCGTTAATGCCATGGCACTTTCATTGCCCGAACCCGAACTCATCGATCCTTTTGGCGGCGCGGCTGATTTAGTGGCCAAGCGATTGCGCACGCCGTTGTCACCGCAAGAATCGTTTTCTGATGATCCGCTGCGTATGTTGCGAGCCGCCCGTTTTGTTTCGGGCTATCAACTCGAACCGGATCCGGAATTACGCGCCGCTTGTCAAGAAATGGCTGAACGCCTTGAAATTGTTTCGGCCGAACGAATTCGCGATGAGTTCGACAAACTCATGGTGGTTGATGATCCAACAGACGGTCTTTGGTTTTTGGTTGACACCGGCTTAATTGATCAGTTTTTGCCGGAGTTTTCGCGTATGCGATTGGAACAAGACCCAATTCATCGTCATAAAGATGTTCTTACTCACACCATTGCAGTGGTGGCGAAAACGTCACCTAATCGTTTAGTGCGACTGGCCGCTC
>CAYOHV010000223.1:1539-2782 GCA_964403825.1 uncultured Bifidobacterium sp.
CACGATGTTGGTAAACCGCGCACCCGCGCTATCACCGATGGCGGCGTTTCATTTCATCACCATGAAGTTGTTGGTGCACGTATGACGCGCGAGCGAATGCGCGCGCTGAAATATTCCAGCGATGATGTTGAAGCAGTAAGTCGTTTGGTATTTCTGCATTTGCGTTTCCACACTTACAAAATGGGCTGGACCGATTCAGCCGTGCGTCGTTTCGTACGCGATGCCGGCGACTTACTTGATGAACTCATTGAATTAACTCGTTGCGATTGCACCACCCGTAACGAACGCAAAGCGCGTCAACTTGCCGAACGCATGGATGAACTCGAAGCGCGCATTGATCGCTTGCGTCAAAGCGAGGAATTAGCGGCTATCCGCCCTGATCTGGACGGCAACGAAGTAATGGAATATCTCCAACTTTCGCCGGGCCGCGACGTGGGCGATGCCCTCGATTTTCTCTTGGAATTACGCCTAGAAGAAGGTCCTTTAGGCAAAGAGCAGGCCAAGTTGCGACTCGACTCGTGGTGGGCCGAGCGTCAAGCAAAAGCCAATTAACTGCCTTCTTTTTTGCCCCGCAAAATCAGAGTGGCAGGAACCATGGTCATAACTTCCGACCAGTACTCAGACGGTTCTGTTGGCCGCGCCATCGGTTCAAGAATTTGATCGACGCGGAAATTCGCTTTGGTAAAACTTGCGGCCATATCGGCGACTGAACGCGGATACATCTCGACATCGTCAATTGAATGACGTTGACCATCGCCATAGGAACGCAAAATTCGAGGCGGACCAAATGCATGATGTTCGGTAATAGCCCAGGCAGGATGAGGAACGGAAACTACAAAAGTTCCGCCAGATTTCACGACGCGACTTACTTGGCGCAGAACACGATCAACATCATCAATTTTGTGCAATGCAAAAACTGAAAAAGCACAATCAATTGAATCGGCGCGCACAAACGGAATTTCCGCGTAATCGCTTTGATGCAATTCAATTCGCACTTCGCTCTCTTCGGCGCGAGTGCGGGCCGCGTCTAATGATCCCAAATGAGGATCGATGCCAATCACATGCGCACCGGCTCGGGCTAAAGCAATACTGTGATGACCTTGGCCCACGCCGAGTTGCAAAATTCGTTTGCCCTTGGGCGTTCCCAGCAAGCGCAAGCTTTCTTCGGTGGGAATATCGGGTCCCCATGTAATGGTGTCAGACCGAAGTTCTGACGTACCGGGAAAGTTGGCGGGGGAGAGCG
>CAYOHV010000224.1:0-2779 GCA_964403825.1 uncultured Bifidobacterium sp.
CTTTCGCTCGATCGACCACATAAAGAAGGCCATCTTCAATTCGCCCAATATCGCCCGTGCGCAACCACCCAGAGCGCAATGTTTTCGCCGTGGCTTCTTCATCGTCCAAATAACCGAGCATGACTTGCGCCGCTTTCAATTCAATTTCATTGTCTTGACCGAGTCGCATTTCAACACCCGGAGCCGGTCGACCAGCGGCGCGCAAAATTGCGTCGTCCCCGGCGAGTCCACGCCGATGATCCTCGACACCTAAAAACACAGCGTTACCCGATGCTTCGGTCATGCCATATCCCTGGGTGAAATCCACACCTAAAAGTTCATGAGCACGCGTCAGAAGTTGTGTGCTCATGGGCGCTGCACCATAGGCAACGATGCGCAAAGTTTTGAGTTGCTCTTTTCGCTCGGGGTGCGCCTCAACAAATTCACACAATGTTGCCAACATCGTGGCCGCTGCTGACGTTGACGTTGCTTGGTACGTTTCCACCGCCGAACAAAATTTTTCCGCATCGAACTTTTCCATCAACACCACCGGTCGACCATGAGCGTGGCGATGAATCACGTTGTATCCCGCGACATGACAAAGGGGAAAAGGAAAAACATAAACATCATCGGGTTCGACTGGACGCGCGCTCGCACTAGCGGCCACCGCGGCCAAAATATTGGCTTCTGAAAGCAATGCCCCTTTCGGTCGCGCCGTTGTTCCCGAGGTAAATAAAAGCCAGGCCGGCGCATCACTATCGGTCGGCGTAAATGCATCAGTCGCAACTTCTACTGATGATCGTTTCTCGGCCCACTCATCCCAACGAAAAAGTTGCGCTTTGCCATCATCACCGAGGCGACGTAAATGTTCGTCGTCACCAATAACAATTGATGCATTCGCTCGACGTAGTTGATCGTTTAATTCAACTTCGCTTAATCGATGATTTAAAAGCGTAAGAAGTTTTCCGGCTGTTGGTACGGCGTAATACAGTTCAACCCAAAGCGGATGGTTCCCGCCCACTACGGCAACGGAGCCGGTGCAATCAGAAAGTGCAACCATCGATTGTTCGACACGCTGGCGTAACTCGGCAAACGACATAACGCCGTACTCACTTATAAGAGCGGGACTCTTTGCCGGAGCCTGCGCTAGTAATTGCGCAAATGTCTTCAACGTTTCGCTCATTTAGCGCAAACGGCATCTTGCGGCGGCTTACCCGCAAGCAGTCCGACAAATTCCGTTGCCGGCAAGGTTGTGGTGGGCGCGGCAGCCGCGTTCCCACTGGGAGCTGTCGTTGGCGGCACCAAAGTGGTGGTGGTTGATGGCGCTACCGCAGTCGGTAAGACCGATGTAAATGACGTTCCGATAGTCAATGTCAACGGCGTGCGCCGCGGCACGGAAGTATCGGAAATTACTTTGGCCGAACCGCCTAACTGACGAGCCAATAAATCGGCTTGATGTTCAAAACCTGGCCGATAACGAATCACGGAGACCGGTTCGGTTTTGGTAATCGTGCTGCCCGCCGTGGTGCGATAACCCAAGGCCGATAACTCAGAACTCACTTGACCGACGCGCGCTGAGGATCCCGACGCGTCATTGACGGTGACATACACCGAATACGGCGTCACCGTTTCTAACGGCATACCGCGGAAAATATTGAAAATTGGTTCGGCGCCGGCCGCATCTAAACGAACAATCGACGCGCCACCACTGGTCATGTCTTGATAAACGGGCAAGGCGAAACTTCCCATCTGATCTCCCTTAAAACCCTTAAATGATTTTGCGAGAGAGACCATTTCGGAAATATCGAATTTCGAATCCAAAGTGATGTTGCCCGAAACCGATGAAACAAGATCATTGATCTTCTTCAGATCGAATGTACCGAATTTTTCTTGCGCCCGATCAACCATCGTCTTCATGAAATAGGTCTGGCGCGTAATACGTCCTAAGTCGCCCGACGGATCGCTAATCCACTTCTTCGTTTTGCCGTCGAAATATTCAAGATGGCGCGAGCGAACATAAGCCAATGCTTGATCACCCTTCAGGGTGAAACATCCAGCCGCCGGTTGATAGAAACCAGAGTTCTCGTCGCGCACACCTTTTTCGAAATACAGCGAAACGCCGCCTACCGCCTCGGTAATACCTTTAAAACTCTTGAAATCGATTTGCACATAATGATTAATTTCAATGCCGAAATTTTTTCGGATTGTGTCAATTAATCGCTGCGCGCCTTCTTCAGCAGTTTTACCGGAAGCGAACGCAGTATTAATACGTTCGTATTCCCACTTCGGCGCGATGGGAATCCATAAATCGCGCGGGAACGACATTAAATCAATGGTCTTTTTCTTGGCATCAACACGCGCCACCATGATGGTGTCGGATCGCTGACCACCGGTCTGCACACCTTTGGCCATAAACGCCGAAGCATCGGCGTCCGATTTCGACACTGCTTCGCGCGAATCGGAACCAACAATGAGAATGTTTTGCACACCGCTTTGGCTAGTGGAATCGAGCGCTAAATCACTCCGACCGATTTGGCTATAGCGATACCAGCCGTAACCGACGACGCCCACCACAACGGCCACGATGACCGCGGCAAAGATGCCGCCAATGCGCAGCGCCTTTTTGCCTTTTGACTTTTTGGCCGCGTGTCGGCCCCCTTTTCGGGAAGGACCGAGTTGCCGACTTACCGGAGCCGAACCAGTCGCCTCCGACGCCCGCCCAATAACTCTGCGCGAATTGCTAGATCTCTCGTTTGGGGGGCCATCAGACATAGCCCTTCAAGGGTAACCGGACCCCTTT
>CAYOHV010000225.1:0-1232 GCA_964403825.1 uncultured Bifidobacterium sp.
CTTTTGTTTGTGGTGCCACCAATTTGGGTGAAGCACTTCGTCGTATTGCCGAAGGTGCAGCCATGATTCGTTCCAAGGGTGAAGCCGGAACGGGCAATGTTGTTGAAGCAGTTCGTCACCTTCGTTCGATTCTTGGTGACATTCGCAAAATCACCACTGCCGATTCGGCCGAACTTTTTGATTGGGCCAAGAAGTTGCAAGCACCCCTTCCGTTAGTACAAGAACTCGCTGAGACCGGCAAACTTCCGGTACCGATGTTTTGCGCGGGCGGTATTGCCACACCGGCCGATGCATCACTGGTTATGCAACTCGGTGCTGAAGCGGTGTTCGTTGGATCGGGCATCTTCAAGAGTTCTGATCCGGTGCAAATGGCAAAAGCCATTGTTGAAGCAACCGCCAACTATCAAGACCCCGACATTTTGGTGAAGGTAAGCCGTGGTCTCGGCGACGCCATGCCGGGTCTCGAAATTGGTTCACTCGACACCAAACTTGCTGAACGCGGTTGGTAAACGTGAACCCAAAGAACGCGGAGCCCCCAGGTGGGTACGCCGGTAATTGGCGTATTGGCTTTACAAGGTGCAGTTGATCTTCATCTGCACGCTTTTGCGCGTTTAGGCATCGAAACAAAAGAAGTTCGTAAAGAACGTGAACTCGACGAAGTCGACGCCATCGTTATGCCCGGCGGCGAATCATCAACGATTTCTAAATTGCTAGATCTGAACGATCTGTTTTCACCCCTTGCCGATCGCTTAGCGAATGGAATGGCGGCGTTTGGCACTTGCGCCGGCATGATCATGTTGTCAGCGGAAATTCTCGACGGTCGTGATGATCAAAAATCATTTTCGGCCATCGACATTGCGGTTCGCCGCAATGCATTCGGTCGCCAAATTGATTCATTTGAAACCGACTTAAAGGTCAATTGCTTTCCCGAATCGCCGATGCACGCGGTGTTCATCCGCGCACCCATTGTTGAACATGTCGGCCCCGACGTTGAAGTGTTGGCCGTAGTGGAACAGGGTCGCCCCGTGGCTTGTCGGCAAAACAATATTTTGGTGACGTCATTTCACCCCGAACTATCACCCGATCTTCGTCTGCATGATTTATTCGTGCAGATGGCAGCAAAAGCATAAGTAGCAACAGGAGAACATCATGTCTGGTCATTCCAAATGGGCGACGATCAAACATAAAAAAGGCGCAGCCGACAAAGCACGCGGAAAACTTTTCGCCAAGTT
>CAYOHV010000225.1:1332-2758 GCA_964403825.1 uncultured Bifidobacterium sp.
AAGGTCATCGATCTTTTAGAGGAATACGACGATGTGCAGGACGTTTATTCCAATTTCGACATCCCCACCGAAATTTTGAACCAGTTGGCATAAAGCCGTTAATCAGGTTTGAGTCAACGACTAGTTTCATCGATATGTCATCGTTAGTTGGACAGGCGGCACCGCAATTCTCACTTACCGGAGTTGACGGAAGTTCAAAAGAGCGCTCGACGTATTCATTACGTGACTGCTTAGGTGAACCGGTCGTTCTCGTTTTTTATCCCAAGGACAATTCGCCCGTTTGCACCGCGCAGTTACGTTCTTATTCTCATGATTTTTCAACTTTCGCCGAAGTCGGTGCGAAGGTCTTCGCGTTAAGCCCACAAACTCTCGATGAACACGAAACGTTTATCGATCGCAATGGTCCGTTCGCGTTTCCATTGTTGGCTGATACCGAAAAAGAAGTAGGCGAGAACTACGGCATTTTGGGTCCGATTGGGTTTTATCGTCGTTCCGTTGTGGTGGTCGACTCTGAGGGCGTTGTGCGCTGGGCTCGTAAAGCGGCAGCCGGACTTACGTTTCGTCCCGTCGACGAGATCGTCGCGGCGGTAAAGGCTTTGTCGTAGGTTGCTCCGTCTCTAATTGCAGACGACGCCAAGCCTCAACACGTTTCTCATCTAATTGACCGTCGGCCAGCCCGGCACTTATTGCGCATCCCGGTTGACCTTCATGTTGGCAATCGGTGAAGCGACACATTTCTGCCGCTTCTTCTACTTCGGGGAATGTTTCGGAAACGCTTTCCGTTTCGGCCACTAAACCAACGGCCCGAATGCCAGGCGTATCGATAAGCACACCGCCGGAGGGAAGCACATGCAGCGAACGCGTCGTGGTGGTGTGCCGACCTTTGCTGTCTTTTTCTCGTACATCGCCTTCGGTCATGGTGGCACTGCCCATAAGGGCATTAACGATTGATGACTTTCCAGCGCCACTTTCGCCGAGCAATGTAACTGTGGATCCAACAATCAACGATCGCAGTTGATCAAGACCTTCGCCTTCTTTGACCGAGGTGACCACCACCGGAATATCAGGATGGGCAAGTCGCGCTTCGGCGGCAATGGCTTCAACGTCATCGTTCTTCGACGCTTTGGTGAGCACGATGATGGGCTCGGCTTGTGCATCACGGGCCAAAGTTGCGCCGCGTTGGATGCGTCCATCTTTTACGGGGCGATCCACGCCACAAACCAATAAGACTTTGTCGATGTTGGCGGCCAGTTGTTGTTCGCCACTCCCATGTGCAGCGCGCCGACGCAACAAAGATCGACGGGGGAGTACGCCAACTATTTCTTCACCGCGCAGTGCAACCCAATCGCCCACAACGGGGCGAGGGTTCAGCCTTTGCGTGAACATCACGTTTTCTAAACCGCGCTCGGTGGCAACAACAACACCG
>CAYOHV010000226.1:0-2753 GCA_964403825.1 uncultured Bifidobacterium sp.
CGCTCTGATGGGTTATTCCCTTTGGGACGGTTTCCGCGATACCGAATTCGGCGACATTGTCGTACAACGCACCGCCGAAGTAAGTGACTCAATCTTCTCTTCGTACTTGCTACCGTTCGAAGTCTTGTCAGTACTGTTATTGGCCGCGCTTATTGGCGCCATCGTTTTGGCTCGGAGGGATTGATGTTTCTCAACCAGTTCCTCTTCTTAGGTGCCATTCTTTTCTGCATCGGCGTTTACGGCGTTATCGCTCGTAAAAACGGTGTGTTAGTGCTGATGTCGATCGAATTGATTTTGAATTCGGTCAACATCAACTTGGTTGCGTTCGGCACGTATTGGAATACCACCGATATGGCCAATCTTTCCGGCCAGGTTTTTGCTCTATTCGTTATTGCAGTTGCTGCGGCGGAAGTTGGTGTCGGTTTGGCACTTGTTCTTCTCATCCATCGCAATCGCCAGAGCATCGACATCGATGATGTCGACATGTTGAAGGGCTGATCGCTGTGATCATTGACAAGATCTGGATCGTCCCTGCCCTGATGGCGCTTTCGTTTTTGCTGATTCTGTTTTTCGGCAAGCGTTTAGGTCATCGGGCCACTGCAGGAATTGGCATTTTTGCCGTTTCGATCTGCCTCATCCTTTCGGTTGTCGCCGCCGGTCAATGGATTAACCGCGTTAATCATCCGCCCACTGGCGAAGCGTTAGCGGCCGACATCGTGCAAGCGAACGGCTTAACTCCCCAGACGGGAGCCAATATCGTTGGTGAAGTTATTGGTGCAACTAGCGGATCAGGCGAAACCGTTGATTCGCATTCCGAAAGCGCCGGCGAACATTCGACCGATGAAAAGCATTCCGAAGAAGGACATTCATCTGTTCCGCCGGTAGTTCGATCGGTGACATGGTTCCAAGCCGGTGGAATTAACTTCGAGATTGGCACGCTGGTAGATGGTCTTTCGGTGATGATGCTCATCACGGTCTGCGTCATTTCATTGCTGGTGCATATCTATTCAACGGAATATCTGCGTGGCGATATCCGGTTTACGCATTACTACGCATTCCTTTCATTGTTCACCGCTTCAATGTTGTTCTACGTCCTTTCCTCCAACACATTGCAGATGTTGGTGGGTTGGGAACTTGTCGGTGTCTGTTCGTTCGCGCTCATTGGGCATTGGTGGGAAGAGAAGAAGAACACCGATGCGGCGTTAAAAGCCTTCCTTACAAACCGCGTCGGCGATGTTGGTTTGATCTTGGGCGTCATCATCACGTTCTTTGCTGCCGGTGGCACATCGTTCAACGTGTTGCATATCAACGAGTACGCGCTTTCGCCGCAAGTTAATTCGACGTTGTTATTAGTAGGCGCACTTTGTTTGTTCGCTGGCGTTACGTCGAAGTCGGGTCAGTTCCCACTGCATACCTGGTTGCCCGACGCTATGGCCGGACCAACTCCAGTGTCGGCACTTATTCACGCCGCCACCATGGTTGTTGCTGGTGTCTATTTGATTGCACGTCTTTATGCCGTGTTCTTTAGTGGCTTAGCAATCGGCTCGAGTTCGTTCCATTACGTTGCCTTCATCGGCGGTTTCACCACCATCATCGGTGGATTGTTGGCATTCGCACAGCACGATCTCAAGAAAGTGTTGGCGTATTCCACGATTTCGCAGTTGGGCTACATGGTGATGGCTCTTGGTGTTGGTGCTTGGACGGCTGGTGTCTTCCATTTGTTCACCCACGCATTCTTCAAAGCCTGTTTGTTCCTCGGCGCTGGCTCGGTGAGTCATGCCTGTCATCACACATTTGATATGCGTGAGATGGGTGGCTTGCGCAAGAAGATGCCGATCACCCATGCAACATTTGCAGTGGCCACATTGGCTCTTGCCGGCATTTTCCCGCTGTCCGGTTTCTGGTCCAAAGACGAAATCTTGGCTGGATCGGCAAACGGTCAAACCAATGCCTACACAATCATGTTGATCTTTGGTTTGATCACGGCGTTCTTAACCGCGGCGTATATGGGTCGCGCTTATTGGCTCACGTTCTGGGGCAAGTACCGCGGTCATGCGCATCCGCATGAATCGCCCAAGGTCATCACTGTGCCGCTCATTATTTTGGCGGTCGGTGCTTTTGCATTCGGTTTCTTGAACTTCCCGAAGAGTTTCTTCGGCATCAAGATCGGTTCAGGATTAACCACTCGATTTGAACATTATGTTGAGCCGACATTTGCCTTCCCGGCAATTGAACACGCTCCGTTCACTCCGTGGTTGGCCGTTGTTTCAACAATTTTGGCGGCCACTGGTTTGTTCTTGGCCTATCAGTACTACGAAAAGAATCGTGGACCGCATGGTCTTACATCGCGTAACCGTTTTGCTAAAGCGGGCTACACATTCTTGGAAAACAAGTACTACCTCGATGATCTTTATACCGGTGTCATTGCTGGCAGCACCAAGGGACCACTCGCACGAGCATCAAACTGGTTTAACCAGAATGTGCTTGATGGCGTAGTGAATGGTGTTGGCACCGGAGCGCGAAAAGTTGCCGGCTTTGTTTATACGAATGTTGATCAAACCGTTATTGACGGTGTCGTAAATGGATCAGGTGAACTTTCTGGTCAAGCAGGCGGTCTTTTGCGTCGTCTGCAAACCGGCAAGGTTCAGCAGTATGCGTCAATTCTCTTTGCTGGCGTGGTTCTCCTCGCCGGTGTACTCGTGTTTGTTGTCTAGGAGCCCAGGATCAGTCAATGAAAGACTTCCTGAACAGTT
>CAYOHV010000227.1:0-2739 GCA_964403825.1 uncultured Bifidobacterium sp.
GAAGAAAACGAAAAGGTTTAACTATGGGTCGCAAAATTCTTCTCATAACCACTGATCAAATGCGTTACGACGCAATCGGCGCAAACGGCGGAAAGATTGCCCGCACACCCACCATCGACTCACTAGCCAATGATGGAATTTCATACGATCGCGCTCAACCACAAAATGTTGTGTGCATGCCATCGCGCGCCACCATTGTCACCGGACAAAATGTCGGCACACACGGTGTATGGATGAATGGCGTACCGCTTCCCGCCAATGCACCAACTGTTGCTCAAGTGTTACAAGACGCGGGCTATCGCACAGCGCTCATTGGTAAAAGTCATTTCGAACCTTTACTCGATCCGTTCTTGCGCTTTGCCGAAAACAAACAAGGCTTTAACGCCGATACGCGCGGTCATCGGGGCTTTGACTACATGGATCTCGCCACCCACGGTGCTGCCGGCTGGACTCATTACGGCAATTGGATTCGCGCTCATCATCCCGAAGTAATGCCGTGGTATTTCCAGGTTCTCGACGGAGATTTAGAGGTTAACGACGCGCCCGGTGGCGACACGATGGCACCACAAGTCAAAGTCAATCCCATTCCGCGCGAGTGGTATCACACTGATTGGGTTGCTGATCGCACGATCGCATGGCTCGATTCACTTGATGCCAGTGATGATTGGTTTTGTTGGATGTCATTCCCCGATCCGCATCATCCTTGGGACCCGCCGGAATCAGAAGTCAATCGAGTGCGTTGGCAGGACCTCGATTTGCCCGAAAATTACGTGGAAAATGCTGCCGAACGAGAAGCCATCATCGACCAAAAGCCAATTCATTGGCGCCTTTGGTACGACGGAAAGCTCGTGAGCAATTACGAAGCACCAACGAAATGGGTTCCGTCAACACTTACGCCCGATCAAATTCGCGAAGTCAATGCCATGGTGCATGTCGAAAACGAACTAATTGACGAAGCCATTGCCCGCGTGCTGCAAGCAATTTCGGCACGCGGTTGGTCCGATGATCTCGACATTATTTTCACCACTGATCACGGTGAATTCCAGGGTGACTACGGATTCCTCTTTAAGGGTCCGTTCCATGTTGATTCCCTTATGCGCCTGCCATTGATTTGGCGACCGGCACCAAGCGCCGGTGGCGGACTTGATGCGAAAGCGCGCGTCAGCGCACCCGTTGGACTTCTTAACTTGGCGCCGACATTTTGCGCCATTGCCGGAGTTGATGTGCCCGAATGGATGGAGGGTAAACCGCTCCCCATCGACGATGCCGATGCCAAAGCGCGTGGTTTCGAACGCGTCATCACCGAATGGGATAGTCGTCAGCCCGATGGCACCGAAATGCATCTGCGCACCATCACTCGCGATGGCTGGGTGTGTACGACATATCAAAAAGGTTCAGTGCACGACGGCACTGAGGGAGAGTTGTACAACATCAACGAAGATCCCAAACAATTCGTGAACTTGTGGAGCGATCCTGCGTATCGGTCAATGCGCGACGAATTACTTCTCGATCTCGAGGCAAACTTTGTACCGGCCAAGCAATTCCGTAAAGCAGAAGCTCCGGTATAAAACCACTTAATTAAATTGGCGCCGTCTTTATAAAAGTTCGGCGACGGTTTCTAACGTGCGATCAAATTCCGCAAAAGGCACAGCCACAAATTCGGTGGCACCTAAGGCAAAGATTTGCTCAATCTGTTCTTTCACCGCCGATGCCGATCCGACAATGGCCACATCCGCCGGACCTTCCACGCCTTCTTTTTCCAACATGGCGCGATAGGAAGGCAAAAAGCCGTACACCTGAAATTCCTCGCCAGCTTTGGCGCGCATGGCTGGTTCATCATCAGTGACGCATACCGGCAAAGCACACACCACTCGGGGCGCAGGTTTACCGGCTTTTTGCGCCGCTTCGTTGATGGTCGGGACGATATGGGAACCAATGGTTTGTGGCCCGGTCATCCAAGTGACAGTGCCTTGCGCACGTCGGGCAGTGACATTGAGCATCTGCGTTCCAAGCGCCGCCACCAAAACCGGAACCGGCGTGGAGTCGGCAATATCGAGCGCAATATGAGCACTGAGGGTTTCTCCGGTGGCATCTGCGGCTTCACCATTAACGAGCGGAAGAAGAATTTCCAAGTACTCACGTAAATGACGAACCGGCTTTTCAAAAGACATTCCCATGATGCCTTCAATCACCATTTGATGGGAAAGACCGATACCCAAAGTGAAGCGGCCTTTCGCCACTTGCTGCAATGTGCGCGCTTGTGCCGCCAACATGATCGGATGACGCGGATAAGTGGGAACTACGGCCGTGCCCAATTCAATATTCGGAACCTCATGAGCAATCACCGTTAACGCGGTAATGGCATCTAAGCCAAAAATTTGCGGCATCCAAAGTGAACGAAATCCTTCTTCGGCAAATTCACGCGCATGTTGCACGCCTTTTTCCACTGAAGGGGGTTGAACAAAAACACCGATATTCATTTATTTACTTTCAGTTCGTGCGCAAATGCGCCAAAGCATTTGCATGGGTTTCTAAATCACGCGGGTTATGGGGCGGAGGGAAATACAAAATTCCAAGATCCAAACCAGCATCGGCAAATGCTTCTGCTTGGGCAACAGCCTTGCTCGGATCGCTGGGATCGGCCATGAGATGAATTGACGTCATGATCTCTTTTGGATCGCGACCAATATCCGCACATGCTTCATAAAGAACATCGCGGCTTTCTTTCCACATCTCTAC
>CAYOHV010000228.1:0-2708 GCA_964403825.1 uncultured Bifidobacterium sp.
CCTTTGGTGGGTTTGACGATGACTTCGGGATCAACCAATCCAGTGGGCCGCACAACCTGTTCCACAATGGCGTCGGAATTTTCCAACTCGTACGGTCCGGGCGTGGCCGAGAGAAACACCACCTGTCCCACCCGAGCCATCACTTCATCAAAAGTCAACGGTCGGTTATCGGCAGCCGATGGCAAACGGAAACCATGTTCAATCAAAGTTTGTTTGCGCGAGCGGTCACCGGCGTATTGGCCGCGCAACTGCGGCACGGCCTGATGACTTTCATCGAGAACTACCAAAAAGTCGTCCGGAAAATAATCCAGCAAAGTAAATGGCGGCTCGCCCGGCGATCGACCATCAATGGGCGCCGAGTAGTTCTCGATTCCGTTACAAAAACCAAGTTCGGCCATCATCTCGAGGTCGTATTGCGTGCGCATCCGTAAACGTTGCGCTTCTAATAACTTTCCTTCGGCTTCGAACTTCGCCAATTGTTCTTGTAACTCGGCTTCGATACGCGTCATTGCCGCCCGCATACGTTCTTCTCCGGCCACATAATGAGTGGCGGGAAAAATTACCAATTCATCGAGTTCGTTGATTTTCTCGCCGGTAACGGGATTGACAATTTGAATGCGTTCAATTTCGTCGCCAAACAACTCGATACGCACAACATTTTCGTCATAGGCGGGATGCACTTCGATCGTGTCGCCGCGCACACGGAAATTTCCGCGGATCAAATTCATATCGTTGCGGTCATACTGAATCTCAACTAAACGCTGCAATATTGCGCGCTGCTCCTGAGATTCGCCTTTACGCAAAACTAAAAGTTGATCGTGATATTCCTCGGGCGAACCAAGACCGTAAATACACGACACCGATGCCACCACGATGGTGTCACGTCGCGTTAACAATGCCGAGGTAGCCGCATGACGCAAACGATCAATTTCGTCGTTTACCGATGAATCTTTTTCGATATAGGTATCGGAGGCCGGCATATATGCCTCCGGTTGGTAATAGTCGTAGTACGAAACGAAATATTCGACGCGATTGTCCGGGAAAAATTCGCGGAATTCATTTGCCAACTGCGCGGCTAACGATTTATTCGGCGCCATAACCAAAGTTGGACGCTGCAATTTCTCAATCGTCCACGCGATCGTTGCGCTTTTACCCGATCCAGTAATACCCAAAAGTGTTTGAAAACGATGTCCCGATTGAATGCTGTCAACGAGTTCAGAAATGGCGCGGGGCTGATCTCCAGCAGGCTGAAATTCGGAGACCATACGAAAAGGAGGCACGGTTGAGAGTGTAGGGAGCAATCGACGGTGCCCGGCCCGCCAACGTCTAACCTTGGAGGGGCAACGAAGGGATACCTATGCGCGACGCACTTGGATCGGTGCAATCAGTTCTAGTTCTTGGCGGAAATTCTGAGATTGCGGTTGCAATTGTTGATCGCTTAGTCGAGCAACGATGCAAAAAAGTGCTGCTCGGTGTGCGCTCCCCTGCCTCGGCTGCGACCACTTTGGCCCGCCTGCGCAACGCCGGAGCCGAAGCCGACGCCATCGTGTTTGATGCTCTCGACAGTGCATCCCATGAGCAGGTCATTAGCCAAGCAGCACAGCAATTGGGCGATCTCGACATGATCATTCTCGCCTTCGGTGTTTTGGGAGCACCCGAGCCGTTAAATGCTGGTATCGACGATGCCGTTGGTGTGGCCATGGCTAACTACGTCGGATCGGTAAGTTCCGGAATGGCCGCCGCGCAACAACTGCGTAAACAAGGACACGGCATTTTGTTGGCGATTAGTTCGGTGGCCGGCGTGCGGGCGCGGGCGGACAACTTTGTTTACGGATCTTCAAAATCAGGAATGGATCAATTCGCGCAAGGTTTAGGCGATGCCTTAATGGGATCGGGAGCACGTGTGATCATCGTGCGTCCTGGGTTCGTCCACACCAAGATGACCGAAGGAATGAAAGCGGCACCGTTTGCCACCACTCCCGACGCCATTGCGGATGTCGTAATCAAAGGAATTGGCCGCAATAAGCGCGTTATTTGGGCGCCACCGATCATGGGTCCACTCTTCACCACTTTGCGTCATCTCCCCAATGCGTTATGGCGAAAATTGGCACGAGGCTGATGAAAGTTTCTGTTTTTCTGCTCGGGCTTTTACGAGAACTTCGTCCGAAACAATGGATGAAGAATGTTTTGGTATTCGCCGCGCCCGTTGCTGCCGGCGTTTTCAATGAAGGCGGCACTGAACTACGTGCCATTGGTGCGTTCGGATGTTTTTGTGCCGCCGCCAGCGCAACGTATGTCATCAATGATGTCTTTGATGTTGAATCGGACCGACGTCATCCCGTTAAGCGGAATCGTCCTATTGCCGCCGGAATTATCGGTGTTCCTATCGCCATCTTCATCGCCATCGTTTTATTAGCGGTTGCTATTGGTGGTGCGTTCGCTATTCGTCGCGATTTTGGTTACACCATCCTCGCTTATCTTGCGCTCACTACCGTCTATTCAATTTGGCTAAAGCACATGCCGATCCTCGACATTGTGGCGGTGGCAGCTGGTTTCGTTTTACGCGCCATTGGTGGCGCAACGGCCACGGGTCTTCCAATTTCCGAATGGTTCTTCACCGTTACCAGTTTCGGCGCATTGTTTATGGTGGCCGGAAAACGTGCGGGCGAATTATCTGAACTCTCTGATGATGCGCAATCAATTCGTCC
>CAYOHV010000229.1:0-2705 GCA_964403825.1 uncultured Bifidobacterium sp.
CTACCGAGGTGTCAGGCACTTCAACTAACGAGAATTTTTCTGCGATTTCAATCGAACCGATGTCGCGACCGGAAAGTCGAGTTTCACCGGCGATAGCGCCGACTAAATCTCCCGGACGTACGCGATCGCGTCGTCCGATGGGGAAGTACAAACGAGTCATCGAAGAATCAGGCTTGCCCTTCTTCGATTTCTTGTCGTGCTTGTCATGCTTTTCGCGCTTATCGAACTTCTCGTACTTATCCTTTTTGAACTTACCGTTGCGGCTTCCTTCAGAACTTTTGTTCTTGCCGGAACGATGTAATTCGACATGAGGAATTTCCACCTCATTGTCGTCACCAGTGCGGCTGTCATGAACAACTTTGATGGCGGCTAAGGCGATTTCATAAACATCGAATTCTTCAGAAAGTTCATCGACAACACGACGAATGTCGTCCAAGTCTTCTTCCATGGCTTCGCGAATAACGTCGGCCGTCTGAGCGAGTCGCTGATTTTGCGCATCGGCCACGGTCGGTAAACGGCGAACATCAATTTTGTCGTTCACTACGCGTTCGATATTGGATAGGAGACGGCTTTCGCGTGGTTCGACCAATGTGATGGCCATACCTTCACGTCCCGCGCGACCAACGCGACCAATACGGTGCACATACGACTCGGGCGCAGAAGGAACGTCGAAATTCACCACATGGGTGAGGACGTCAATATCCAAACCACGGGCGGCGACATCGGTGGCGATCAACAAGTCAGCGGTTCCGTTACGGACACGACCCATGACGCGATCACGATGTTCTTGACCAAGACCACCGTGCAATGCTTCGGCGCGGTAGCCGCGGCCGTTGAGTGTTTCGGCTAATTGATCAACTTCATTACGAGTGCGACAGAAAACAATGGCGGCTTGGGGCGATTCGACATCAAGAATTCGACCAAGGGCGGCGGCTTTATGAGCGCGAGGAACGACGTACGCCACTTGTTGAATACGAGGTGTCTCACCTTGAGCAGTTGGTTCGCCTTCAATCTGCACACTCACCGGATTGCGAAGATGCTTCTTGGCGAGTTTTTCGATACGAGGCGGCATAGTGGCCGAGAACAAAACGGTCTGTCGGCTCTTCGGTAATGCATTGAGGATCGTTTCCAGATCTTCAGCAAAACCCATATCGAGCATTTCGTCGGCTTCGTCGAGAACGACCATTGAAATGTCATCGAGAATAAGGCTCTTGCGTTTCAGGTGATCAATGGCGCGACCAGGTGTAGCCACAACGATGTCAACGCCGCGCTTTAACGCGTGTAACTGACGGCCAATCGGTTGGCCGCCGTAAAGCGGCAGAACGCGGGCGCCAATATTGCGACCGTATTTATGCGCGGCTTCACTCACCTGCATGGCTAATTCACGCGTAGGAGCGAGAATCAAACCAATGGGGTTGTTTCCGGCGCCGGTGACGCGTTGCAGCATCGGCAAAGTAAACGCTGCCGTTTTGCCGGTTCCAGTTGCCGCTTGTCCAACTAAATCGAGATGAGAGACCAACGGGCCAATGGCTTCGCGTTGGATGGGGGTGGGTTCTTCGTAGCCAAGATCAGAAAGGGCACGAAGTAATTCGGCGCGCAACGGAAGATCGGCAAATGTAATTGTTTCCATACAAAACCGGACTCCTCGCCGGCACGTACTGCGGTATGCAGCCCTATAGGTTCTCATGTTTTGCCGTTGCTGACGAATTCACCTTGAAAAAGTCAAGGCGTATAAGGGAATCAACACGAATGGGGAAGTGTTTTGCATCGGATTGATAACGATTCATCATCGCTTCGCATTCAGTTTCTGCCATGATTGCGGCATGCAACTTGAACATTTCGCCACGCTCACATTGGCCACCGCATCAGATCGTCTCTGGATGCTCGGAGCGACACCGGTGGGAACTCGCATCATTCAAGAAATCAGTGAGGCTCGTATCGAAGGTCCGAAACTCAAGGCCTCATTAATTGGTGGTGCGAACGCCGACTGGTTGGCCATCGATGCACAAGGCGTGGGCACGTTCGATATCCGCATGACGCTGCTCACCGACGACGGCGTTCCGATTTACCTCGCCTACAAGGGCCGCGCCGATTGGTCGGGCGGATTGGGTAAAGGGCCCGTCTTTGTTGGCGCCGAATTTGAAGCCGGTGATGAGAACTATCGCTGGTTAAACGGTCTTCATTTATTTGGTCGCGGCGAAGTTGGCGAGGGCGGAAAACTCATTTACGAGCTTTATCAAGCGCAGTAATTCCACCCCGTCGTCGACGCGCCTATGGCAAAATGAGCACGTCGTAGGACACAGGGGGGAAAATGGAATTCGCGGTTTTCTTGAATGGTTATATTCCTGGACCAAGCGCGCACGACTCAGAGAAACAACATCTCTCGTATATGCGTGAGGCGGAATACGCCATCTTTGCTGACAAACACAATTGGAAATATTGCTGGTTCGGTGAACATCATTCGCTGGCTGAGTATTCGCAACTTTCCGCGCCAGAAGTAATGATCGGTTATGTCGCGGCGCAAACGAACTACATCCATTTAGGAACGGCGATTAACTCGCTTTCACCGCGGAAAGAGCATCCGGCTCGTTATGCCGAGCGTGCCGCCACGATGGATCACTTCACCAACAACCGTTTTGAGTGGGGAACGGGTCGTGGAGCAGGCAGCCATGAGATGGCGACGTTCAATATTTTGGATAAAGACT
>CAYOHV010000230.1:0-2700 GCA_964403825.1 uncultured Bifidobacterium sp.
CCAGCGATCATGCGCAAGGTTGTGGTTTTTCCGCAACCAGATGGGCCGAGCATGGAAAAGAACTCGCCCTCATGAATGGAGAAATGAGCGTTATCGACCGCGACGAAATCGCCAAACGATTTGACCACGTGGTCAATCTCGATCACCGGAGCCCGGTTGCTCGCCGCGGCAGCGTTGATCTCGCTCAGTTCTCACCCCTTCCACTTCGTCCGGATGCGATGCGTGGTGCCTCCGGAGTACTTGGGGGTCATCCTAGTCAGACCAGCAATTCCCGCCCGAAAGAATGTCTTTTCGGTCTTTTTGACCGCGACGGGCTCGATCTTGAGTCGAACCGCTTGCGCTCGGGCGATTCATGGCGCACCATTCGCACGAGGTTTCATCTCAAGTGAGGTCATGAAATGGCGACGACATATCGGAATTACATCGGTGGCGAGTGGGTTACCGCATTAGATGGGGCAACCGATGAGGTGGTGAACCCCGCGACAGGGCAAGTAATTGCCTCAGTTCCTGCAAGTGGAGCGGCCGATATTGCCGCCGCGGTTGATGCAGCAACCACCGCGTTTTCGAGTTGGCGGCTCGCTACGCCGCGTATGCGCGCTGAGGCATTGCTCGCTTTGGCTGATCGCATTGAAGAAAATCTCGACGACTTGAAAAGAATTGAAGGTGAGAACGTCGGCAAACCACTTTCAATCATTGATTTTGAATTTGATTTAACGGTTGACAACTTACGATTTTTCGCCGGTGCGGCGCGCACCATGGAAGCGCAAGCGGCCGGTGAATATATGGAAGGTCATACGTCGATGTTGCGACGTGATCCACTCGGCGTTGTTGCTGGTATTGCACCGTGGAACTATCCGCTGAACATGGCGATTTGGAAATTGGGCCCAGCGTTAGCAGCTGGCAACACCTTTATTTTGAAACCGTCGGAACTCACACCACTTACGGCGATTCGTTTAGCGGAACTGACTGAAGGAATTTTGCCCAACGGCGTCTTCAATGTTGTGACCGGCCAAGGTGAAACTGCGGGCGATGCCATTGTTCGTCAT
Source organism: uncultured Bifidobacterium sp. (assembly GCA_964403825.1). GTDB lineage: Bacteria > Actinomycetota > Acidimicrobiia > Acidimicrobiales > Acidimicrobilacustridaceae > Acidimicrobilacustris. The sequence goes on from CAYOHV010000230.1 coordinate 1,047, forward strand.
CCCGGTATTGCCATGTTGTCGCTTACTGGTGATGTCTCGACCGGCAAACTCATCGCGCGCAACGCGGCCGATACGTTGAAACGAGTTCATCTTGAACTTAGTGGTAAGGCACCGGTTGTCGTGTTCGACGATGCTGATATCGAGTCACTAGTTGGTGTCTTAACCGAAACTGCTTATTACAACTCGGGACAAGATTGCACTGCACCTTGTCTCGTAATTGACGGCCCGAAAGTTTTTGAAGACATTGTCGGTGGTTTGCAGTCGTCAGTTAGTGGCTTAATTACAGGCGATCCGTTTGAGGAAGCAACCAATATGGGCCCCGTTATTTCGGCTTCTCAGCGTGATCGAGTTGAAGGAATGGTGTCGCGTGCAGTTGCGGGTGGCGCCCGCGTTGTCACGGGTGGCCAGGTTTTGGATCGTCCCGGTTATTTTTACGCTCCCACGGTTGTGGCTGATCCGGCACAAGATTCAGAGTTAGTGCAACGAGAAGTATTTGGTCCGGTGATCAGCGTGCAACGTTTTGCCGATGAAGACCAAGCATTGGCATGGGCGAACGGTGTTGATTACGGATTAGCAGCGTCGGTATGGACTTCTGATGTTGGTCGTGCCATGCGCATGTCAAGTGCATTGATGTTCGGCACTGTTTGGGTAAACAACCACATTCCGATTATTTCGGAAATGCCGCATGGTGGTTTCAAAAACAGTGGTTATGGCAAAGACATGTCGCAATATGCGGTTGAGCATTACACCGAACTTAAGCACGTAATGATCAAACATTAGAAACGGAATTTCTGTGAGCACAATGACAACAGAAGTTCGCGGTCGCGTCTTGGTGATGCGTATGGAACGCGAACAAAAACGAAATGCAATTGATATTCAATTGGCAGAAGAAATTGATGCCGCTCTTAATCAACTTGAAGATGATGAAAATCTTTGGGTCGGTGTGTTAACCGGTTCACAAGGTGAGCGTCCCGTTTTTTCGGCGGGCACCGATATGCGCGCCGGTATTCACTCAACCGAACGCGGCGGGCAATACGGAATCATTCGCCGTCAACGAACCAAACCATTAATTGCCGCCGTTGAGGGCGCAGCCTTAGGTGGCGGGTTTGAAGTTGTTTTGAGTTGCGATCTTGTCGTTGCTTCTCAATCGGCCAGTTTCGGTTTGCCGGAAGTACGTCGCAGTTTGGTTCCTATTTGCGGCGGGTTATTTCGCGCGCCGAAAGCGTTACCGCGCACTATTGCGCGTGAGTTGCTCCTGACTGGTGAACCCATTTCAGCGGAAAGAGCTGAACGCTTGGGATTGGTCAATCAACTTTGTGCAAGTGGTCAGGCCGAAAATGAAGCATTGACGTTGGCGGAAACAATTTGCTTGAACGGCCCCGTTGCCATTCGTGAAACCATGCGTTTCCTGCGAGAGTTAGACGTGGCCGACGAACAGGTTGGCTGGGCGGAAACCGTTCATTCCGAGGATGTCATTCGTACGGCGGCGGACACGCTCGAAGGGGTCAATGCCTTTTTCGAAAAGCGAGAACCGCGCTGGTCTGGCCGTTAAAAGCGCTGGATAATTTTTGATTACGCTCACAATTGGCCTTAGGCGCTGATGAGCGACAACATAGGCCCATAAGGGGGAACAGTGGACTTTGAAGAAACACCA
>CAYOHV010000231.1:0-2693 GCA_964403825.1 uncultured Bifidobacterium sp.
CAGTGAAAACGCGCGAATGGTGGAATTCGCAACTTCTGCGCGCGTTTTTCACTTTTGTACGCGTTTTTTCTGCATGTTGGCGCGCATCATCGTTTTTGTTGTTGCAACATGTGTTGACGCGCTGATTTTCATCGATTTCGGTCGGTTTTTGCCCTGCGACAAAAAGTTTTCCACAGGCACTTTCCCTTGCAATTGCAGGGAAAAGTCCATTTTCACTCCTGATTTCGGTTCGATTACGCCGTGCGGCGCAAAAGTTGCCCTAATCGTTGAGTTTTCTGCATGTCGAAACGAAAAAACTCGCGTTTTCAGGGGCTAAATCAACCTCGAAAAAAAATTTGAAAAAAATCCGCGCGAAAGGCCAAAAAACGCGCAAAAACCAAGAATCAAATATGCCCGCGCTCAAAACGAGTGCTCGCATAGTGTTCGCGCATGGAGCGTGAAGATGAATGTACAGAGTTGTTGCAGGCACTTATTCGCAATGCTTGTGTCAACGATGGAACGATCGAGTCCGGTCATGAAATTCGCAGTGTCGATCTCTTACGTCACTATCTCGAAGGCGACGGAATAGACATCGAAACATTTGAGTCGGCGCCGGGTCGATCGAATTTGGTGGCGCGTATTGAAGGAACCGATCCGACAGCGCCCACATTGTTGTTAATGGGGCATACCGATGTTGTTCCCGTTAATGAAAGTCATTGGCAACGCGATCCATTTGGTGGCGAACTAATCGATGGCGAAGTTTGGGGACGCGGCGCCGTTGACATGTTGAACATCACATCGTCAATGGCGGTGGCAACAAAACATTTAGCGCAACAAGGATTTACACCGCGCGGAACGCTTATCTATTTCGCCGTGGCCGATGAAGAAGCAATGGGCCATTACGGCGCCAAATGGATGCTGGAAAATCATCATGATGTGGTGGCCGCCGACTACGTCATTACTGAGTCTGGGGGCATTCCTTTGCCCAGCCCGGCTGGGCTCAAATTGCCGGTGTTAGTAGGAGAAAAAGGAGTTCTGCATACCAAGATCACAGTGGGCGGAACCGCCGGTCATGGATCCCAGCCTTATAAAACCGATAACGCTTTGATGACCGCGGCCTTAGCGGTCCGACGTATTGGCGAGTTCAAACCGGCCACGCAGATTCATGATGTTTGGCGACGCTTCATCGAATCAATGGGCTATCCCGATGAAATTACGTTGCCATTGCTTTCTGAAACTGGACTCGATGATGCGTTGGCCTTTTTGCCAACGGGCATGGCAAGACAATTCCATGCCTGCACGCATAACACTTTTGCGCCCACCGTCATTCACGGTGGACAAAAGATCAACATCATTCCTGATTCGGTCGAATTGGAAATCGATATTCGTACGCTTCCCGGCCAAACCAGTACCGATGTATTGGAAGAACTGCGCTTGGCGTTAGGTGATCTTGCAAACGAAGTTGTGATTGACATTGTTGAGAACGAAGAATCAACGCAGTCTCCGATTGATACGCCGCTTTGGGAAACTCTTTCTCGTTTAACGCAACGCTGGTATCCCGAATCGGAAACCGTTCCGTTTCTTACCGTCGGTGCTACCGATGCTCGTTTTTATCGTCGGCGTAACAGCGTTGCGTACGGCTTTGGTTTGTTCAGCGAAAAAATCACGTTTGAAAAGTACGGTTCAATGTTCCATGGCGATGATGAACGGATTGACACCGCATCATTGGCCCTTTCCACGCAAATGTGGGAAGCGCTCGCCGAGGACTTTTTGAACCGACGCGACGGCTGAAGTGACGTTTAAATATCGCCCAGCGAGGACGACATCAGATCACGCACTTCGGCATGGTGAATGGCCGAAGAACCGGTAGCGGGGCTGGCCGATTCTTGGCGGCTGACGCGACGGATGTGGTGCGTTTCGCCATGGCGTGAATAGAGATTGCCCTTGATGTGATTCCAGGCGCCCATGTTCTCTGGTTCTTCTTGTAGCCAGACGATTTCATCGGCGTTGGCGTACTTATCAAGGATTCGTCCGACCGCATCAAAGGGCCAAGGGAAGAGTTGTTCAATACGGACAACTGCAACCGGTGCTTGGCGAGCATCGCGTTCGGCAATGGCTTCAACACCGACTTTGCCGGAAGCGAAGACAACACGACGGATAGCCGCCGGATCGGTTACACCCGGATCGTCGAGAACTTCTTGGAACGAACCTTCCAAGAAATCCGAAATCGGCGAGCGAGATGACTTCGCACGTAACAATGACTTAGGCGTGAAAATGACCAATGGTTTGCGAATAGTGCGACGCATCTGACGACGTAATAAATGGAAGAGTTGCGCTGCGTTAGTGGCATTGCAGACCTGCATATTGTCGCCGGCGCACAAAGTAAGGAATCGTTCAATCCGGGCTGATGAATGTTCAGGGCCTTGGCCCTCATAACCATGGGGAAGTAACAGAACCAATCCTGATGTTTGGTTCCATTTATCTTCGGCGGCCACGATGAATTGATCGATGATGACCTGCGCACCGTTCATGAAATCGCCGAACTGCGCTTCCCAAACAACGAGGGCATCTTTATTTTCAACCGAATAGCCGTATTCAAATCCGAGAACCGCAAATTCCGAAAGCAGCGAATCGTAAATCCAGAAACGAGCGCCATCACGGGCCGCGTTCACTAACGGAATGGTGGTTTCGCCAGTTTCAAAATCGACTAACGC
>CAYOHV010000232.1:0-2680 GCA_964403825.1 uncultured Bifidobacterium sp.
AAATCCCAAGGGAAATAAGGGATCGCCCCATAAATATTGCAATATTGTGACGGAATTGTTGCGATCCGTAACCCCAGCGGCGAGAATTGGGCCGTGGCATTCCGAGATTCGTTCAAAGAATTCGCCTTGCGATTTTTGGTGATAGCAGTGCTGATCGCAACGCTTGCTGGTGTTTTAGTGCAGCGAGCCGATGCGGTCACCATTGCCGAAAAGCGTGCTGAGGCTGCTCGGGTTTCCGCGCGTCTCGCCGAACTCGATGTTGAGATGCAGGCCGTCAATGCCCAGCACGAAGAGGCCACCTACAAACTCAATCAAGCGGAAGCCGCAGCCAATGCAGCCCGGGCCTTACTTGAGCAAACCAAGGCTGATCTGGCTAAGCGTCAATCCGAAGTTCGTGATTACGCCGTGCGCGCCTATGTCGATGGTGGCAGCACCTCCGATACCGATGCGCTGTTAAGTGATTCGGCCGAAGATCGCACCCTCACTCGCACCTATCTGCAAACGCTTTCCGGTGATCGCGAAGATCTTGTCGATTCGCTAAATGCTGCTCGAGTTCGTGTGCAAGAAGACGAAAAGCGTCTCGCCGCAGTTGAAGCCGAGGCACAAGCTGCGAAAGATCAAATTGCTGTTGCCTTAGACGCGGCAAAAGCGAAACGCAATGAACAAGCCGCGCTGAAGGCAAAAGTCGATGGCGAGTTAGCGCAATTAATTCGTGAAGAAGAAGCACGTCGTCGTGCGGAAGCCGAAGCCGCGCGTCGTGCTGCCGCTAGTCGTTACAGCGGCGCTATCAATGTCAATGCACCGGCTGCGAACGGAACCGTTTCCAACACCGCAATTCGTGCCGGTTTCACCAAAGTTGGTAGCCCATATGTTTGGGCGGCTGCGGGTCCAAGCGCATTCGACTGCTCAGGATTTACACAGTGGGCCTACGGACAGGCTGGCGTTCGCCTACCTCATTTCAGTGGCGCGCAATATGCAATGACGGCGCGCATTTCGCGATCGCAATTACAAGCGGGCGACCTTGTGTTCTGGGGCGGCGGCGGTTCCGCTCACGTTGCTATTTACATTGGTGGCAATCAACTGTTGCATGCCTTTGGTTCCGGTGGTGTTGATGTCACCGCACTTGATGGTTGGTGGATGCCCCCATCGGGTTACGGCCGCTTAGTCCTGTAACAACTTTTAAATTGATCTAGCGTGACCGTCGTGGATGTCACGACAGCCCTTTCGTCTTCTGCGCGCTGTGCGGTGCGCGATAACAACGGCGAATTCAGTTACGCCCAACTTTCTATGGCCGCCGCGCAAGTGGCGAATCGCCTCAAAAGTGCAATCAATCCTGCCGAATCACGTCCATCGATTGCATTAATTGCCGAACCAGGCTCGCGATGGATTGTTGGTGTTTACGCCGCCTGGGCGGCGGGGTTTCGTATTGTGCCTCTTCTGGCTTCTCACCCGGATGGTGAACTTGCACATCCGTTAACTGATGCCGAATGCAAGATTGTTTTATGTTGCGGGACCACTCGACCGCGGGCTGAGCAATTGCAACAACAGCAACTCATACAAGAAGTTGTTGACATTGATGAAAGTTGGCCAACCGGCAATGCCGACCAGCTACACGTGGAACTGCATTGTCGTCCTAATGAAGACGCTCTCATCGTTTACACCTCTGGAACCACCGGAAAACCCAAAGGTGTTGTGCATACGTTCGCTTCTCTAAACGCTCAAATCGCCGGCATGGTGAGCATGTGGAAATGGACTGCTGACGATGTCATCGTTTCGTCGCTACCGCTTCATCATGTGCACGGCATTGTGAATGCAACGCTCACTTCTCTGACAGTGGGCGCGCAGCATCGTGTTCTCTTTCCCTTTTCGGCCGACAAAACATGGGAGCAATTCGCTGGCGGCGACATCACCTTATTTATGGCCGTTCCGACGATGTATACGAAATTGATCGATGCATGGGAACAACAAAGTGATGATGTCCGTACCCGTTGGTCACAAGGTGCGGCCAACTTACGGCTCATGATTTCCGGTTCGGCGGCATTACCCATTTCAACGTTAGAAAAATGGGAAGCCATCACCGGACATGTTTTATTGGAGCGCTATGGCATGACCGAAATTGGTATGGCGCTAGGAAACACGTTGGAAAAACGAGTGCCTGGGCATGTGGGGATGCCTTTTCCGGGAGTTGAAGTTTCCATCAGTTCCGAAGGCGAACTCAGAGTGAAAAGCGCTCAAGTTTTTGATCGCTATTTGAATCGGCCCGATGCCACAAGTGAATCCTTTCGTGACGGTTGGTTTTGCACCGGTGATATCGCCGAACAAACACCTGATGGATTCAAACTTTTGGGTCGCACATCAGTTGACATCATTAAAACCGGTGGCGAGAAAGTTTCGGCTTTGGAAATCGAAGAAGTTTTTCGTCAACACCCAGCGGTGACCGATTGTGCTGTGGTCGGACTTCCTGATGATGAATGGGGCCAACGTGTCGCCATGGCCTATACCGGTGAAGAAATCGACGCCGACGAATTACGCACTTGGGGTAAAGAGCAATTAGCCGTGGCCAAGGTGCCAACGGTTATTGCCTATTGCGCCGAGTTGCCACGTAACCCAATGGGGAAAGTTGTCAAGCCATCGGTAGTTGACATGTTGAAGTAATTGCGTGCTAGGAAACACTGCAGAA
>CAYOHV010000233.1:0-2669 GCA_964403825.1 uncultured Bifidobacterium sp.
GTTCCCAAGGTTGAGTTCTAAGACTTCGACAAATGACCGACGCCGCTGGATTTATTGACGAGCAACGACATAACCGACGCGCCAGTTTGGTCATTCTGGCGGGCGTTTTTGTTTTGCTCTTTGTTGTTGCCAATCTGATTGCCGGTCTTTTAGGCGGTTATTCAAAACAAATTTGTGAACCGGCGGCGTCACCAACATCACTTAACCCAACAACGTGTCGGACAGAGTTTCAACTCAATGTCGCGGTGATTGCCATTGTCATTTCAATGATCGTTGCGTATTTGTTGTTGGCATGGTTGGCCTCAGGAAAAGCCGCGCTTTCTATGGCCCATGCACGTCCCGCTGATGGTCCTGAATTTGCCGACTTACGCAATGTGGTTGAACAAATGGCGATCGCGGCGGGAATTCCAATGCCCAAGGTGTATGTCGTTGATGATCCCGCTCCAAATGCTTTTGCAACCGGGCGAAATCCAAAACATGCAGCCATAACGGTGACGACTGGTTTGTTGGCAAAAATGTCGAACCGCGAATTACGCGGTGTCATAGCCCATGAGACGGCTCATATTGTTAATCGCGATATTGCGGTTACCACTCTCGCCGTGCTCTCGGTCGGTCTCATCGCATTGATTGCCGAAATCGGAATTCGCATTGGCTTTTTCAGCGGCGGCGGACGACGAAACGATGCGGCGGGCGCATTGTTATTAATTGGTTTGCTTCTGTACATCATTGCGTTACCAGCGGGCTTATTGCTGCGCGCTGCGCTTTCAAGAAAGCGCGAAAGCCTTGCTGATGCCACCGCGGTACAACTCACGCGTGAGCCAGCCGGTATTCGTTCTGCTTTGGAAAAACTTGAAGCCGACACCACGGTTATTGCGCATCCAACTTCAGCAATCGCGCATCTTTGGATTGAGTCGCCGATGGAACGTGAACAGGAATCTGGTTTGCATGGTTCGTTCGGTCGCATGATGGATACACATCCGCCCCTTGCACAACGCATCAGAATTTTGCGTTCGATTGAAGGCTTAGATCCCGACGGCCGCGGCCCGAACGATCCCTCGCCAGAGTGGCCAGTTCAATAATGTCGGCCCATAATTGGGGCGCGTAATGCCGTTACCCGTCGTAAGTGTGCGAATGCTGCCGGTTTTCGCCATACTTGAAGGTCCAGCAGTAGGAAGGCGCAAATGAATTTCAAGGTTGGCTCAAAGGTCATTTATCCGGCTCACGGAACGGCGGAAGTGACCGGTCGCTCCACCAAAGTCGTGGATGGCAAGAAAGTGAAGTACCTGGAACTTTCAATTGCGGCCGGCGATGATTCTTGGCGTGGCGGCAACCTCAAGGTTTCTGTTCCTGAAGATCGTGCTGAAGATTTAGGTGTGCGTCCGGCGATTTCTGTTGAAGAAGTCGAGGATGTTTTAGCGGTTTTGGCAGTACGTAACGTTCGTGTACCTACAAACTGGTCACGTCGTTTTAAGAACCACCAAGAAAAAATGAAGTCGGGCGATATTTACGAATGTGCTGAAGTTGTGCGCAACTTGGCGTTACGGGATCGTCAGTCGTCGTTGTCGAGTGCGGAAAAGGCGATGCAGGTTCGTGCCCGACGCATTCTTGTTTCGGAGTTGGCGGTCTCATGGAATGTCACCATGGAAGAAGCCAATGCCCGTGTTGATGCCGTTCTGGCTGAAGACTGACCCTCAGGTCTTACCTAGTTCTTACCTATTTTTCGACTCACTCCAAACTGGAGTTGTTGAAATGGGTTCATGAACGACATCCTTTGGTACCTCACACGCTCTTCAGGAGTAGTGGCGATGGTATTGATGTCGCTCGCCGTCATTGACGGTCTTCTATTTTCTGGTCGCCAAAATCGTCGTACTCGACCCGTGTGGTTAATGGACCTTCACCGTGGACTTGGTGGCTATGCATTGGCTTTTACCGGTCTGCATTTAGTGTCGGCCTATTCCGCCGGTCTCGGTTATTCAATCGTTGCGGTAGTTGTTCCGGGTGTTGCGAAAGAGTCAACAATTCCGTTGGCGTTCGGAATAATCGCGTTCTACATCATGTCGATTTCAGTTTTCACATCGTGGCCAAAACGATTACTGCCGAGAAAGTTTTGGCATTTTCTCCATGTGCTTTCGATACCGGCGTTGATCTTGGTTGGCCTTCATGGTTGGCAGATGGGATCTGATTCGCGAATCGGTTGGTATATCGCCGTGACATTGGTGTTAACGGCCATCACTGTTTATCCATTTGCTTTGCGTCTAACGGCAGCATGGCAAAAACGAGTTGAGAAAGTTGCGGTTCGATCATGAACTCTCCTCAATTACCGCAGCCCGGAAAGAGACGTCACGCCGCTAAAGGAAGTAGACGGATTGCTCTCGGTCTGAGCGTTGTTTCAACTGTTGGTTTGGCGGGCTGGATGTATTCGGCTGCCGGTGGTGGTTCCACCGAGTCAGCTTCACCAACATCAGCCCAAGATTCGATTTCAATTCCATCAACGTCAACGACCCTTGCTCCGACGACGTCGAATCGAAATAACTCAACAACATCAACGACGGTGGTTCTGGCGACCGGTTCGTTACGTGATGGCACCTATACCGGCACCTCCTCGTCGACTCGATGGGGACCGGTACAAGTGAAGATCACCGTTGAAGGCGGAAAGATCACTGATGTAC
>CAYOHV010000234.1:0-2654 GCA_964403825.1 uncultured Bifidobacterium sp.
CATGGGCCTGCGCCGAGTTGAAGGGAATCTCGCGCGTCACCGGCGCCGTCAGCGGTGCGACCTCAGGGACGGCGGGCAGGGTTTCGCAGCGGCCGTCCGCGCTGGCGGTGGTCGCAATCATCGCGGCAATCTCAGTGATTGGGTGTTGTTAAAAGACAATCACATCGCCTTATTTGGCATTACCGATGCGGTCGCTCGCTCTCGTTCAATGTGGCCGGCCAAAACTGTTCATGTCGAATGCGACACGTTTGCGCAATTACAAGAAGCGATTGCGGCTAAAGCTGATGCGGTATTGCTTGACAACATGACTCCAGATGAAGTGGCGGAATGTGTTCGTTATGCAAACAACGCTGATCACCGACCGCTAGTTGAAGCATCCGGCGGTATTACGTTAGACACAATTGCTGCCTATAGCGCTGCCGGTGTCGATTGCATTTCTATTGGTGGTTTAACGAATTCAGCACCGGTACTTGATATCGGTCTCGATATTGATTCGGTTTAGGAGTTCGTATGCTTTTGGCAGTTGATGCCGGAAATACGCAAACCGTTCTCGGTCTTTATGAAATTGGATCGAAGACCGCCAGTGGACGACGTCCCGAAGATGGTTTGTTGGATCACTGGCGAATCACAACAGCATCAGATCGCACAAGTGATGAATTCGCTGTCATGTTGCAAGGCTTTTTAGCGCTGCGACGAAATTCGTTTTCCGATATCGAAGGAATTGTTATTTCCTCAGGTGTTCCCAAAGTAACGGCGACGTTGCGCGAAATTGCTGCTCGTCATCTCGACTTTGAACCAGTCGTAATTGAACCGGGCGTAAAAACTGGTATTCGCATTGACTACGACAATCCCAAAGAAGTTGGCGCTGACCGCATTGCAAATGCCATCGGCGCTTATGACCTTTATGGCGGTCCCACCATCGTTGCTGATTTCGGAACGGCCACAACCTGTGATGCCGTATCTGAAGACGGTGTGTATTTAGGCGGCGCTATTTCACCGGGAATTGAAATTTCAATGGACGCGTTAGTGGGTCGTGCTGCGGCGTTACGCGCCGTGGAACTAAAAGAGCCCCGCAATGTTTTAGGTAAATCAACCGTGGAGTCGATCCAATCGGGCGCGGTTTATGGATTCGCGGCGCAAGTTGATGGACTCTGCGAACGAATTGAAGCGGAACTTGGTACTTGCACTGTTGTTTCCACTGGTGGGCTGGCCGAAACCATCACACCGTTTTCGCGTCGCATACAACACACCGAACCGTGGTTGACATTGCACGGTCTGCGTTTGGTGTACGAAAAAAATCAATAAGCGCTTTAGGCGCTGGCGCGTACGGTGCCGAGCAAATGTTCACCAGCGGCTTCTAAAGCATTGATTGCTTCAGTGCCGGTGAACGGCGCCAGTGCACGCAAACCACCGTCGATGTAGTTGCGCGCGGTTTCAAGCGAACTTTGCACACCCGGTGAAGAACGCAAGAGCGCGCGTGCCTCGGCAATTGCCGCTGGGTTATCAACGGGTTCCAAGGAGCCGTTGGCCGGTGTGAGTTGCAGAAGAAGTTCTTGCAGTTGATCGGCCAGCGCACCACCTTCGGCCAATGTGCGAATTACCGGCAAGGTGTAGGTGCCTTCGATGAGATCGTGACCGGCAGGCTTACCGAGTTCTTCGTCGGTTGACGTGACGTCGAGCAGATCATCAACGATTTGGAACGCCATTCCGAAAGAATTTCCGAACGTGGTTACCGCTTCGATTTGTTCCCGCGGTAAATCGGCGACGATGCCACCGATACGACATGAGGTGGCTAACAACGATGCAGTCTTGCCATCGATAGAAGCGAAATAGGCCTCTTCGCTGCGCTGCAGGTTGAATGCATGTTGCAGTTCTAAAACTTGACCTTCACATAAGCGAGCAATTGTTGACGCTAAAAGTCCGGCGACCTCAGTTCCGAGTGAGGCTGCAATTTCGGAGGCTTTTGCTAAGAGATAATCGCCGGCCAGGATTGCTTTGAGATTTCCCCAACGTGCGTTCACACTTTCAACCGTGCGGCGCGTGGTGGCATCGTCCATAACGTCGTCGTGGTAGAGCGAACCTAAATGAACGAGTTCGACAGAAACGGCACCCATGATGACATCGGCCGGTGCCGGTGACATCACCGTTGACGCGCTGGCCGCTGATGTCACGGCGAATGCGGGGCGAACTCGCTTTCCACCGGCACGAATTAAGTGACTGGCGACTTCAGTTAAGAACGGATCTTCGGAAATAACCGAAGCAGTGAGAGCGTCTTCGACCCGCGCCAAATCGGCTTGGAGTACCGGAAGCCTGAGCAGGGGGGAGGCCGAGGACATGTGGACAACAGAGGCCGCGAAAGCCGAAATCCCGCAACCGGGGGAAGGGGTCCCCAATGCCGCAACGGTTTACCGACAGGGCTCGTCGAGTAGTGGTGCTCGCGCAGGAAGAAGCGCGCCTTTTAAACCACAACTACATCGGCACAGAGCACATTCTGTTGGGCTTAATTCATGAAGGTGAAGGCGTAGCGGCGAAGGCTTTGGAGTCGCTCGGCATTTCGCTTGAGGCTGTTCGTTCACAAGTAGAAGAAATCATTGGCCAAGGTGGTTCCTCACCGAGCGGTCATATTCCATTTACTCCGCGTGCCAAAAAGGTTC
>CAYOHV010000235.1:0-2647 GCA_964403825.1 uncultured Bifidobacterium sp.
CGGTAACGGTAAAAAACTTCGACAAGTTAATTGCGATGGCCCGACGATAAATGAGGTAACCGAGCAGCACTGCGGTAGCGATACCGAAAATTGCGCCAACTAACGGTTGCCAACTTTGTTGTGTTGCTTGTGCATTCGACCAAAGGAAAAGAGCAGTTTCTAAACCTTCACGACCAACTGCTAACGCCGCCATGATGGCCAATGCGATGGTTCCGCCGTTGATTACGTGATCGACTTTGTTATGGAGATCAGTTTTCATCGTGCGCGCTGTGCGACGCATCCAAAAAATCATCCATGTCACTAATCCCACGGCGGCGATAGAAGTGACACCGGCAAATGCTTCTTGTGCTTCATGAGAAAGCGAATTGGAACCAAAGGTGAGTATGGCGCCGAACAAAAGACTGAGCCCAGCGGCGAGGCCAACTCCAACCCAAACGGCGACAAGTCGATCGCGCCGTTCGGTTTTCACCAGATAGGCGACAATGATGCCGACCACGAGGGCGGCTTCAAGGCCTTCTCTGAGTCCGATCAAAAAGTTGGAAAACATTTGGCTCTCCGATGTTTCGATGCCCGGTGTGAAATCCCTAGGGTGGTTCGTTGTGATTATGTTAGGTGACCCTAACACTATCTGACAAGTTGTCAGAAACTTTCTCCGATCGGCCCTTTTTCCATGGGTTGTGCTGGGCTAAGAACCTCTCAAATAACCCCGTCCGAATGGATCACCGTGAACCTCAACCTCATCCTGGCTGACTATGTGCGCATCGCCGACGGCAAACTCGATGTCTTGGGTGGGGGATGGGAAACCATTCAAGTGGTCGATGGATTCATCGGCCCCCATGCATTGGGCATTGTCGTGGAGATTCCATTCACCGAACTCGAAACCCACCACACCATGACTATTCGATTGCTCACCAACGAAAACGCGTTGGTCTTTGGTGCTGATGGCGAACCGATATTCGTCGCTAACGCTGAGTTCTGGGCGGAAAAACATCCGGGCATAAGTCCGGGCTATTCGGCAATGGCCAAGATGCCGTTACCGATTCCGCAGTTGCCAGTGTCGGCCGGTCGTTACAAATACCAAGTCGAAATCAACAATCACTCGCAACCGGATTGGGAAATTCCCTTCACCGTCTTTAGTTCGTAGTGAGAGGCTTGCGGGCGGCGCCCACGGTCATGAAGGTCAAAATTTTTGGCCCTTTTTCATAACGCTGATTCACGCGCTCAATTTCAAAGCCAGCATCTTTTACTAATTGCACGGGATCACGAGTGAGATGGCAACCATCGGCAATTCGTTTTTGTACCGGTTCAAATCTGCGTTGCCAAACTCGCACTTTTTCATCGGGCGCCGATCCATGTTCGAGAAAATGAAACGGTGCACCCGGCTTTAATACGCGCAGAACTTCTTGTAACGCTTGTTCCACCCCGCTGATTGTGCAAAGTGTGTAGGTGCATAACGCGCCATCACAAGAATTATCAGCGAGCGGTAATGATTCGCCCCGCAGTCCATCAAAACGAATTTCAATTGATGTCTGTCCAATACGTGGTTCGGCCAAGCGACGTCCAACTAATGAAGGTTCGATGGCATGAACTTTTACAATCGTGTCGGGGTAGCAATCGACGTTTAAACCTGAGCCAAAACCGATTTCTAAAATTTCACCGGAGAGTCCTTCGGTGGCAGCTTGGCGCAGTCGTTTCATTTCTTTCGAGCCGCATAACTTGTCGATAAGGCGAGGCGCGATTTGTTTGCTGTAGAAACCCACGGCAAAACGCTAGACGCGATCCCGTGCGCTCGTTGTAGGTTTAGGCGGGGGAGGAACTTCAATGGGGAATGAAGAAAAGGGCTACGCCACTTCTATGCAGTTATGGCCGGCCGAAATGGAAGCAATGCGACCCGAGGCGCGAGCCGTTGTTGATGCCGGGATGGAATTTGTTTCGGCGCTTTTTGGCGGCGATACACCAATGCCAAGCGATCCCATTGAGCGGGCCAAAGTTGCGCGTCAAGCATTTTCAGCAACCTATGCGCCTGTTCCTGAGGCGCAAGTTCGCAACTTCAATGGCGTGGAATGTCGCGTCTTTGTTCCTGAAGGAAAAGCCCAAGCGGTCTATGTGCATTTTCATGGCGGAGGCATGGTTATTGGCGCTCCCGAGATGAGTGACGGTGCCAATCTCGACTTAGCGAAACGATTCAACGTCGCGGTGGTTTCGGTGAACTATCGCAAGGCTCCGGAACATCCATTTCCCGCTGGCCCCGATGACGGAATCGCCGTTATGCAATGGCTTTTCGACAACAGTCAAAATGAATTCGGTGCCGACACGTTTTTCTTAGGTGGCGAATCAGCGGGCGGTTATATGGCAGCGGCAGTTGCATTACGCATTCGCGATGAGTTGCACGCAATTGAAAAAGTTCGTGGCCTCGTTCTCACCTATGGCGTGCACGATTGGGGTCATTCACCGTCACAACGCGGTGATCGCATTACTAATGCCGCCGACATGCTTGATCCCGAAGGTATGCGTTTCTATGCCGATTGTTATTTGCCCACGATGTCAACCGAAGAACGGCGCGCTCCGCATGTTTCGCCGCTATTTGCATCACTAGAAAACTTGCCACCTTCGTTTTTAAGCGTCGGTTCTGCTGATCATCTTTTGG
>CAYOHV010000236.1:0-2628 GCA_964403825.1 uncultured Bifidobacterium sp.
TGTCACGCTCATCGGCTTTGGCCTCCAAAGCCACTGGTTTCCCGATTGCCAAAATCGCAGCCAAATTGGCGGTGGGATACACCCTTGATGAAATTCCTAATGACATAACCAAAAAAACACCCGCCAGTTTCGAACCCACAATCGATTATGTCGTAACGAAAATTCCCCGTTGGGCGTTTGAAAAGTTCCCCGGAACTTCCGGCGTTTTGGGAACCCAAATGCAATCAGTGGGTGAGGTCATGAGTATTGGCCGCACATTCTGCGAGTCGTTACAAAAAGGTTTGCGCTCGCTGGAACAAGGTCGCTTTGGTTTGAATTGTGATCCAGCTGAAGCGTTGCTGGCCGAAATCCCCGATGATGAACTTCTGCAACTCATTACAAAAGGGACGCCTGAGCGAATTTTCCAATTAGGTGAATGTCTGCGTCGCCATATTCCGTTGGAAACGATTTATGAACACAGCCGCGTCGATATGTGGTTCTTAGACCAAATGATGGCCATCATCGAAGAGCGCGAAGTGTTGGCCGAAACCGGTTTCGCTGATCTTGATCGCGCCGGTTGGCGCCGCGCCAAGCGTCTCGGCTTTTCCGATGCGCAACTGGCGTACTTATGGAATGTCGAGATGCCCAAGGTGCGGCAACGCCGCTTAGAACTTGGCTTACGTCCCACTTATAAAACCGTTGATACTTGCGCCGCCGAATTCGAAGCGTCGACCCCGTATCACTATTCAACTTGGGAAGATGAAGACGAAGTTCGACCGAGCGATGCGCCCAAAGTTGTGATCTTGGGTTCCGGCCCCAATCGAATTGGTCAAGGAATCGAATTTGATTACTGCTGTGTGCATGCATCGTTTGCTCTGCGTGATGCCGGCTTTGAAACGATCATGGTCAATTGCAATCCAGAGACCGTGTCAACCGATTACGACACTTCGGATCGTCTCTACTTTGAACCGCTCACCGAAGAAGATGTACTCAACATCATTGACGCGGAAAATCCAGTGGGCATTGTGGTGTCACTTGGCGGACAAACACCACTCAAACTTTCGGGTTCATTGCCGCCAGCGTTGGTAGCCGGAACATCATCCGACTCCATCGATTCGGCTGAAGACCGTGAACGTTGGAACGCGTTATGTGCGCGACTGGAGATTCCTCAACCGGCGGGTGGTACGGCCGCCGATTTTGCTACTGCTGCCGAGATCACCTCTCGGGTGGGTTATCCCGTTCTGGTGCGCCCGAGTTATGTCTTAGGTGGCCGGGCAATGGAAATCGTCTATGACGATGAAGGTTTAGAGCGGGCCATGGCTGAACTGGCAGGTTTCGGCAGTCTTGGAAAAGAAGGTGGCCTTTCCGCCGAGCGTCCGGTGTTAGTCGATCGCTTTTTGGAAGACGCCACCGAAGTTGATGTTGATTCCATTCGTGATCACACCGGTGATTTCATCATCGGCGGAATCATGGAACATGTTGAAGAAGCCGGTGTACATTCCGGCGATTCGGCCTGTGTGATTCCGCCGTATTCGTTAAGCGCCGAAACAATTCAAGTGCTCACTGATTATTCGCGCCGTATTGCCGATGAACTCGGCGTCATTGGTTTACTCAATGTGCAGTACGCAGTGAAGAGTGGCCAAGTTTTTGTGATCGAAGCCAATCCCCGTGCTTCGCGCACCGTTCCATTTGTGGCCAAAGCAACGGGTGTGCCGTTAGCGAAAGTGGCGGCGCGAGTAATGATGGGCGCGTCGTTAGCGCAATTGCGCGCTGAAGGACTACTCACGCAACCGGTACAAGGCGATCATGTTGCGGTGAAAGAAGCAGTGCTTCCTTTCAGTCGCTTCCCTGAAGCCGATGCATTGCTCGGACCGGAAATGCGTTCAACCGGTGAAGTTATGGGAATCGATTTAACGTTCGGTTTGGCATTCGCAAAATCGCAGTTAGCGGCGGGAACGAAACTTCCTAGTGAAGGAACAGTCTTCCTTTCGCTCGCTGATCGCGATAAAGAAGTTGGGGTGAAAGCGGCGGAGAAATTCCGTCAACTTGGTTTCACTATTGCGGCCACTTCCGGAACCGCTGCGTTGCTACGTCAGCGCAACATTGAAGTTGAAACAGTGGTGGCCAAGATCGGCGAACCCGATGGTCAAGATGCTGTTGATCTCATTGAAAGCGGTGATGTTGTTCTGGTGGTGAATTCACCACGGGGACGCGGACCGCGGGCTGATGGTGCGCATATTCGGGCGGCGGCCGGTCGTCATAACATTCCGCTGCTTACTACGGCCGCGGCGGCATTCGCTGCGGTTGGCGGTATGGCCGACCGAGCAGAACATTCACTCGAAGTACGCCCACTGCAGCAATACCATCAAGGGGTGAAAGCAGGTTCACAATGACCACTTCACCAACTTCTCTCGCTGTTCAAGTGGGCTCGGTGTCACTGAAAAATCCAGTGATGACCGCGTCGGGAACAGCGGGGCATGGAGATGAACTCAGCGCTTATTTCGATCTCTCACAATTAGGCGCAGTAGTGGTGAAGTCGCTTTATCCCGAGCCGTGGCCCGGTAACCCAGCACCGCGTGTGCCTCAAACACCTGCGGGCATGTTGAATTCAGTGGGTTTACAAGGTCCCGGCGTTGAGTATTGGAAAGA
>CAYOHV010000237.1:0-2627 GCA_964403825.1 uncultured Bifidobacterium sp.
TCTAACGATGCCGAACCAAAGCGCGGTTCACCGTTTTGTAAATGTAAAAGCGTGGCGATAGCAATGAAGAGAAAAGCAGTACCAACAAAAACGCGTACGCCCGAAACTTTCCAAGGTGAATCTTCAGCGCGCGGTCCGCGGAACACCAAAATTCCCGCCACGATCACAACCGGCGGAACAATTACTTTGAGTCCACCGAAAAGAGCACCGGCAGCATCGGCCAATGCGCGGCCCAGCGGTCCGGCCATATCGCCGTAAACACCAAGTCCGGTGAGGATGCCAAGTGCAACTAAGGCCACACCCCACACATCATGACTATGACCATCGAACGCAGTACGAACATGACGATTGTTCTTGGGAGCCGATTTGGTTTTCTTGGCCGATGCGCGCTTTTTCGTCGCGCTCGAAGAGCGCGAAGTTGAGCGTGATTTACTTGTTCGTGCCGTTTGCTTTGTGGCCACAGGCGTGCATCTTCCTCGGGTACCGTTTCGGCCCCACTCCACTCGCCAGTCCCTAGGCTACTGCCCCACCATGACAGGGGTAAGGGCTTTTCCCAAAAACTCGGCCAATTATCCGCCCCCACCAATTTTGAGGGGCAAAGTAGGCTCTGTCTACCTGCAAAAAAGGACCAATAAGTCATGCCTACGACTTCCCGCAAGCGCCTTTTGGCCGCTTTTTCAATCGTCATACTGACCGGCGTTTTGTTGGGCGCCTGCTCCAGCGATTCATCCTCGTCATCATCGAAAACGACGACCACGATCAAAGAGACTGCCAGTCTCCCCGACTTCTACGGTGTGCCCGCCAAACTTTCGGACACCACACCGGGCGCAATCATCAAAGTTGAAGATGTCAACGCCACCAACTTGGACGGCACGATGAAGCGCGTTATGTATGTTTCGCAAGCGCTTGATGGAACACCAATTGCCGTTACCGGTTTGATTGCCATTCCGAAAGGCTCAGCGCCACAAGGTGGTTGGCCAGTTGTGACGTGGGCGCATGGAACATCAGGTCAAGCCGATACCTGTGCACCTTCATTAAATCCATCGGAGTTAGTTGGCTTGGCTAATCCGTTGTTGAAGGCCGGGTATTTAGTAGTCGCCACCGATTATGAAGGATTAGGAACTCCCGGGTTGCATCCGTATATCGCCGGCGTAAGTGAAGGCCGCGGCACACTCGACATTGTGCGCGCCGCACAAAATCTTGATCTCAACGCATCAAAAAACTATGTGGTTTGGGGCCATTCTCAAGGTGGACATGCCGCATTGTTCGCTGGACATATCGCCAATAGTTACGCACCGGAATTATCACTGAAGGGCGTGGTTGCGGGAGCTCCGCCTTCACAACTCGAACTTTTCAATGATGTCTTAAAGAACGGTCCGGCTCGTCATTACATTTTGATGGCCGCCACCGGATGGAACGCATCGTATGGCGATGCCAAAGCGCCCCTTGATCAAGTTCTCACCCCGGAAGGCATTGCCTTAGCGAAGCGCACGGGCGAAATGTGTTCACAACAGTTTTCCGAGTTAGTGCGCAATGTTGATATCTCCAAGATTCAGATTGTTGATCCCGCCAAAGTTCCGGCGTGGAAAACAATCATCACCGAAAACGATCCCGGTAAATTCACCACCAATTTCAATGCACCGCTGCTCATCATTCACGGTTCCGCCGATGCATTAATTCCGCCGGCATCATCAGCGTTGTTGGCATCGCAACTTTGCGCCACCAAACAGAGCACGGTGCGCTGGTTAGTTGACGGCGGTGATCACGGCACGGTTGTCGCAATGGCCGCGCCCAGCATGGTGACGTGGATCAACGATCGCTTTGCCGGTAAATCCACCATTACCGGAGTGGCACCGGCCAACACGACCGAAACGCCCTGCGCTAGTTAATCGCTTCGTTGGGCCAACAATTAGCCCTTTAAAACAAAGCAAGTAACGGATGTGCTGCCGGTCAGTCGATTGACTGATCGGCAGTGAATTGCAGTCCGTGATTTTTACATTCCGCTTCGAATCCGGCCGTATGAACTTTCACGCGCAAACGGCGTCCGCATTGCGGACAGAACCGCGGCGGATCAAGTTCACGCCGACATTGACGATCGGAATGTTCCGCTAACGCCGTGCCACACCAGTGACAGTACGTTGCTTCCACTACAACACTTTCGAAAGAGCACCAATCGGCATTTGCAGATCTTGCAGCATTTGGAGATCTTCATCGGGTGAACGACCCAAAGTTGTGAGGTAATTGCCCACGATTAATGCATTAATACCGGCAGTTAAACCAAGGGCTTGTAATTCACGCAATGTGACTTCCCGACCACCGGCATAACGCAAAATCACCGAAGGTAATCCCAAACGGAACATGGCAATCCAACGAATCGCTTCTAATGGTTCGATTAACGGACGCGAGGCAAATGGTGTGCCGGGACGTGGGTTCAAAAAATTGACCGGCACTTCCGCCGGTTCAACGGCGCGTAACTGTCCAATTAATTCGATGCGCTGCTCATAGGTTTCGCCCATACCGAGCAAGACACCACAACAAAGTTCCATGTTGTGAGCGCGCACTAATTGACAGGTTTCGAATCGTTCCGCCCAACTATGCGTAGTAACTACCTGATCAAAAAACGATTC
>CAYOHV010000238.1:0-2627 GCA_964403825.1 uncultured Bifidobacterium sp.
GACACACATCCAGCACCATTTGAATATCGGAACCAAGTTTTTGTTGGATCTCTACTGATCGTTCAGGAGATAAATGATGACGACTGCCGTCATAGGTTGAGGCGAACGTGGCGCCTTCGTCATCAACTTTGGGTTCAAGAGAAAAAATTTGGAATCCGCCGGAATCGGTGAGGATATGACCTTTCCAATCAGCGAAACCATGTAATCCCCCGAACGAATCGATCAAGTTCTCACCCGGTTTCAACATGAGGTGATAGGTGTTGCCCAAAATCACTTCTGCGCCGAGACCTTCTAAATCTTCTGACGTCAATGTGCGTACCGCGCCGCGTGTTCCTACCGGCATAAAACATGGAGTCGCAAACGATCCGCGCGCGGTATGCACCGAACCGCGGCGCGCCAGCCCATCGGTTGATTCGATTTCGATTGATAAAACCTTTGTCACGCCTCGACCTCTTTTCGAGAGGTTAACAACATGGCATCGCCAAACGATAAGAACCGATAGTTGTTCTCTAATGCCGACTGATAAAGATCACGCCAACGCGGACCAGCAAACGATTCGATCATTACTAAAAGCGATGATTTCGGCAGATGGAAATTTGTAATTAGTCGATCAACAATGGCGAAGTTGTAATCACCATGAATATAAAGATTCGTGTCGCCCTCACTGCGGCCAAAGGCCGCCATGCTTTCTAACGCTCGCACGGTGGTAGTGCCAACGGCAATTACCTTCCCGCCTTGAGCTTTCGTTTCTTCGATCGCCATTTTTGTTTCCGCCGGCACCGAATAGCGCTCCGTATGCATTACGTGATCTTCAATGCGATCGGCCGAGATTGGTTTGAACGTACCTAAGCCGACAACAAGTTCGACATCGGCGCGGCGTATTCCTTTTTGGGCGAGGTCGGCCAAAAGTTCATCAGTGAAATGCAATCCTGCTGTCGGAGCGGCCGCCGAACCAGGACGCTCGGCGTACACCGTTTGATATCGCTCGGCATCATCGAGTTTTTCGGTGATATAGGGCGGTAACGGCATTTGCCCAATTGCTTCTAATGCATCCAACAACGGTTGATCGGCAAAAAGAGTGACAACGCGTTGGCCGTCGTCGGTGCTCTCTCCTATTTCAACGAAAAATTGTTGTTCGCTTAATCCGGGAACAAAAAGTTTGGTACCGGGGGCCAGCCTTCGACCGGGACGCACTAACGCCATCCACTGCGAAGAGCCAGCCGCATAAAGAGAACCATCACCTAACGGATGTAAAAGTAAAACCTCGGCTTGCCCTCCGGTGGTTTTTTGTAAGGCCAGACGCGCGGGCAAAACACGCGTCGTATTCACTACTAATAAATCGCCGGCGGAGAGAAGTTCCGGCAAGTCGCGCATGATGCGATGTTCCGGAGCTTGCGCACCTCGATCGACCAGAAGCCGCGCGTTATGGCGCGGTGATATTGGCACCTGCGCGATGGACGCGTCAGGCAGGTTGTAGTCGTAGGCGGAAGTTTCCATGCGTTAGGAATCAAAAAGAGTGCGCGCTGCATCAACAGCAGCATCGGCGGGCGGAACCATCCCTAGATGTTGCCATGCCGCTTGCGTGGCCACGCGACCGCGCGGCGTACGCATCAGAAAACCTTGCTGAATGAGGAATGGTTCATAGACATCCTCAACACTCTCTTCGGCCTCACTCACACTGATAGCCAAGGTGGAAAGACCAACTGGCCCGCCGCCGAATTTGCCGCAAATACTGGAAAGGATGGCGCGGTCAACTTTGTCTAAGCCGCGATCATCAACGCCAAATAAGTCGAGCCCTTCATTAGCGGTGCTTTGCGAGATTTTTCCGTTGGATCTGACTTCGGCGAAATCGCGCACTCGGCGTAACAATCGATTAGCAATACGCGGTGTGCCGCGGGAACGACGAGCAATTTCATACGCGCCGTCTTCATCAATTTCGACACCCAAGATTGACGCGGCCCGCACCACAATGAGTTGCAGGTCGCTGACATCGTAATAATCGAGACGCGAAACCAATCCGAATCGATCGCGTAACGGGCCGGTGAGTAGACCGGTGCGCGTCGTGGCACCAATAAGAGTGAAACGAGGAAGATCGAGACGAATCGAACGCGCCGCTGGACCTTTACCAATGACGATATCGAGTTGGAAATCTTCCATTGCTGGGTACAACACTTCTTCAATCGTGCGATTGATGCGATGAATCTCGTCGATAAACAAAACATCGCCTTCGCCGACTCGAGTGAGCATGGCCGCTAAATCGCCGGCGCGCTCTAATGCCGGCCCCGAGGTGACATGCAGCGCCACTTGTAATTCGGCAGCCACAATGCCCGCCAATGTGGTTTTACCCAAACCGGGAGGGCCGGCGAAAAGCAAATGATCGGCGGCCTGTGATCGCCGACGAGCCGCTTCCAAAATGATCGACAAATGATCTTTTAATTCGGGCTGACCTACGAAGTCGTCTAAACGACGCGGTCGCAAACCACCTTCTTCGCCGATGACATCACCCAAAAATTCTTCGTTGGCCGCCGCTCCGGAATGCAGCACGCGCCGCGTAACGAAATCATCGTCATCACCATCAACTGGTTCGGGAGAAAGAAGTTCATCGCGCATTAGCTATCCAACTTTTG
>CAYOHV010000239.1:0-2619 GCA_964403825.1 uncultured Bifidobacterium sp.
AAGTGTTGTTGGAAGTTATGTACGACCTTCCCAGTCGTGATGACATCGGCAAAGTAATTGTTGATGCCAATTCTGTGAACGAAGGCGCGCCGCCAACATTGGTTCCTCGTGATGATCCGTCACGTTCAACTCGTCCTCGCCGGGCAGCTTCGTAATCTGTGAACTACCGCGAAGCACTTGCTTATCTCGATTCTCATATCAACTATGAAACGGGCGCTAATACCGGCTTAGGGTCGCGGGTTATCGCTGGCGATACGAAACATTTATCGCTATCGGCGATGGCCGAGATCATGCATGTGCTGGGTGATCCACAAAATTCGTATCGGGTAATTCATATAACCGGAACGAACGGCAAAGGTTCTGTTTCACGAATGGTATCGGCCATCTTGACGGAGATGGGTTTACGCGTCGGAACGTATACCTCTCCTCATCTTGTAAAAGTCAACGAACGAATTGCAGTTGACGGCGAACCAATTTCCGATTCCGAATTCGCCGAAATGATAACCGATCTGGCCACCATTATTCCGCTGACGGAAATATCGCCCACGTTTTTCGAATTGTTAACTGCCGGTGCATTGCAATACTTCGCGCAAGCAGCGGTCGATGTTGCCGTAATCGAAGTAGGAATGTTGGGACGCTACGACGCCACCAATATTTGTCATGCCGATGTCGCGGTTGTGACATCGCTCGGGAAAGACCATACCGACGGACAAGGGGACTGGCGTAGCGCTATCGCCAGTGAGAAAGCCGGCATCATTAAACCGGACTCAACTCTTGTCTGTGGAGTGGATGACAGCGCGTTACGTTCAATATTTCTGCAAGAAGGCGCAGCTCATTCCTGGTTCCGAAATGAACAATTCGAAATCCTGACTGACCAGATCGCGTTCGGTGGACATAGTTTCCGCATGCGCACTCCGCTCGGTGCGACTGAAGATGTCTATCTTCCGCTTTATGGAGAGCATCAAGTAGAAAACGCGGCTTGTGCCATCGCGGCGGTGGATGCATTTTTCGATAAGCCCACCGATACTGACCTCATCAACGATGCCTTCGCTCGATTAACCGTTCCGGCGCGGTTCGAAATCATGCGCCATTCACCGTTGGTGATCGTGGATGCGGCGCATAATCGTGACGGAGTGGCGTCATTAGTGAAGACGCTCACGAGTGAATTCGATATTCCCGGTCGACGTATTTATGTTTTCGGTGTTTTGCAGGGTCGCGACCCAGTTGAATTTCTAGAAGCGGCCGATGTGCGTTCCGCAGATTTAGTTATCACGACGTCGGCGGATTCACCACGTTCATTTCCGGCGCGCCAACTCGCAGAAATTGTGCAGCGTTTCGGTGTGATGACAGAAGTGATTGAAGATATTGATACTGCTGTGCAGCGTGCGATTGATGTTTCAACTGAAGGCGATGTAGTTGTTGTCGCTGGTTCGCTTTATGTGGTGGGACCGGCACGCCATTACCTCGAATCGCATCCGCATACCGAAGTGGTCTAGCGTCTAGCCGTTATGGATCGCACTTTCATTATTTGCAAACCCGACGCCGTCGAACGTGGCCTCGTCGGAGAAATTCTGGCTCGCTTCGAGCGTCGCCAATTAAAGATCGTCGCTGGTGATCTCCGCACGATCGATCGCGCCACCGCTGAGCGTCATTACGAAGAACATGCCGAGAAGCCGTTCTTTGGTGAACTCGTTGAATTCATCACTCGCGGTCCTGCGTTTTGTGCAGTCTTAGAAGGTCCGGAAGATACGTGGAAAGTTGTTCGCACGATGATGGGTGCAACCAATCCGCGCGATGCAGCCCCTGGAACAGTACGCGGCGACTTCGGAATTCTTTTCACTGAGAATCTCATTCATGGCAGTGATGGTCCGGAAAGCGCCCAACGCGAAATCGGCATCTTCTTTCCCAACCTTTAAATCGTTCAGCAGAATTTCATAGTGAAATCGCTTGAATTTGGCCGCAGTTGGTCAGTTCGCGCCTGACGAGTAGCCTTAGGCGATGGCTATGAACTTTCTAAGTTCGATTTCAGCACGCGTTTCTAATGGCGTTGCCTCTCGTGAATCTCTTTCCAATATCGTCGGTCGTGACATGGCGGTTGATCTCGGCACCGCTAACACCCTTGTTTATGTGCGCGGAGAAGGCATCGTTCTTAACGAACCTTCCGTCGTGGCGGTCAATGTGAAAGACGGTCGCCCGGTGGCGGTGGGCGCTGAAGCCAAGCGCATGATCGGCCGCACGCCTTCGCATATTCAAGCCATCCGTCCCTTAAAAGATGGCGTCATCGCCGATTTCGATATCTGCGAAAAGATGCTCCGCTATTTCATTCAAAAGGTGCACACCTCCAAATGGGCGAAACCGCGCATGGTGATTTGTGTTCCTTCCGGCATTACACCGGTTGAACAACGCGCAGTGCAAGAGGCCGCCGAGTTCGCAGGAGCGCGTAAACCGGCATACATCATTGAAGAACCAATGGCGGCGGCAATTGGTGCAGGCTTACCGGTGCAAGAACCAACCGGAAACATGATTGTTGATATCGGCGGCGGTACGACTGAAGTTGCTGTTATTTCGCTAGGTGGTGTTGTCACCTCGCAATCAACGCGCGTGGGTGGCGACGCACTT
>CAYOHV010000240.1:0-2618 GCA_964403825.1 uncultured Bifidobacterium sp.
TTCTAAATCGCTTAAGGCCATTGATTCGCGTCGCTGTCCCATAAGGATGCGATCACGAGCTTCTTCAAAATGACGACGATGAATTTCGGTGGCACCACCGCGTACGGCAAACAGTGCCGCTTCGTTCACCAAATTGGAGAGGTCGGCACCGCTCATTCCGGGAGTGCCACGAGCAACAAGATCGAGATCAACATCGGGAGCAATGCGCTTATGACGAACATGCACATCGAGAATTTGACGACGGTCGTCGAGTTCGGGAAGCGGAACCACAACTTGGCGATCGAAACGACCGGGACGCAACAAAGCGGGGTCGAGAATATCGGGACGGTTTGTGGCCGCCATCATGACGATGCCGGTGGTGACTTCGAAACCATCCATCTCGGCCAACATTTGGTTAAGCGTTTGTTCGCGCTCATCATGACCGCCGCCTAAACCAGCGCCGCGCTTACGACCGATGGAATCAATTTCGTCGATGAAGATGATGGCGCGACCCATCTTGCGCGCTGATTGAAAGAGATCACGCACGCGTGATGCACCAACACCCACGAACATTTCCATGAAGTCGGAACCAGTAACGGAAAGGAAGGGAACGCCAGCTTCACCAGCAACAGCGCGGGCAATGAGGGTTTTACCGGTTCCCGGAGGACCAACTAAAAGAATGCCCTTTGGAATGCGAGCACCAATTTCAGAAAAACGTTCGGGGTTTTTCAAAAAGTCGACGACTTCGGTGACATCGGTTTTTACGCCTTGATAACCAGCGACATCAGCAAAGGTGGTGGCGGGGCGTTCTGAGGTGTAGGTCTTGGCGCGTGAGCGACCAATCGACATGATGTTGCCCATTTGGCCTGAAGCACGCCGCTGCATCCAAAGGAAGAATCCAATAAGCAAAAGGATGGGTAATAACAACGGAATAAGTGACGTCCAAAAGTTTTCACTGGGTGATGAAAACTTGACACCCTTTTCGGTCATGAGTTGTTGATCGGCATCCGAAGGGCGAATGGGACCAGTTGTGGAGAAGTTGGTGCCGTCGTTAAGCGTGCCGGAGATTTTTCCGTTGGCATTGTCGAACGTGGCTTCTTTTACGTTGTTGCCTTGAAGATCGGTGATGAAGTCGCCATAACTAATTGACTTCGACGGAGTGGAGGTGGCGATTTGCACCACGGCAAAGACACCAATGACGACCGCGATAATGACTGCGATCGTCCAACGTGGCCATCCTTGTTCGTTTCCGCTGCGGCCATTGCTGCGATTTTCGCTGGGCGGAGGTGGTGGCAATTGGTTGTCGGGGGTCATGGCTTCAGCCTAGAGGCGTAAAGAGGAATTTGGGGTGGCGGGCCTAGGGGGCAGTCAAAAAACCAGCCAAGGATGCAGGCCCGCGACGGCGATCGACCAATGTCCAACCTTTGGGTACCCGCATGGCATCTGCATGTCGACGACAAACGTCGTAAACGGCGGGATGAGATTCTTCGGCCAGCACATCTAAAAAGACGGTTTGATTGGCGTAGTCGTATCCAAATGTGGCTGCAGCCGACTCTCGGCAGCCAGGGCGAGCGCATGAACGAGACATACTCGAACCGTATCCGCGCACAATGACAAAGACGTGGACCGCTACGGTGGTGATGTGGCTGCGAATAAACCGGCGGATGGCAATGCAGATGGTCGTAGCGACGATGTAGTTCCCGCGAAGCCTCGATTCGGTGCCGGTGCGCTCATCATCTCGTTTTTAGCGGCGCAATTTTTAGCGTTGATTGGCTATTCAATTGCACGGGCTTTCACCAATTTTGATTTTGAAGTCCCTCCTGGCGTTGGCGCCGCGGTCGGACAAGCCACACAACAAGTCTCAAGTGGCGAAGCTTTTGCTATCGGTGTTCCGCCTCCGATTTGGCTAACCACTCTTTTGCAATTACCGCTGTGGTTTGGCTTGGCTGTTCTGCCGTTGTGGTTCGTTACCAATCGTGGCCGGGGAGCAGTGGCGGAACTGAAACTCAAAATGAAAGGCATGGATGTTCCGCTGGGCTTAGCCATTGGTGTGGCATCGCAATTCATTTTGGTGCCGCTGGTGTATTTGATTTTGCGTCCTTTGATTGGCGTGCAGGACATTTCGGCCGAGGCGCGCAACCTCACCGATCGGGCCACCGGTCCGATATCGGTAATCTTGGTGTTTGTCGTTGTGGGTGTATGCGCACCGTTAGCCGAAGAGATTTATTTCCGCGGTTTCGCGCAATCAATATTCGCCCGTCGGCTTTCAGTGCGATGGGCCGTGTTCGCCTCGGCCGCGTTTTTTGCCGCTACCCATTTTCAGGTCTTACAGTTTCCGGCGCTGTTGGCCTTCGGTGTCGTTTTAGGTTTCTTGGTCGTTCGTTTTGATCGATTAGGTCCGGCGATTTGGGCGCATATTGGTTTCAACATGGCCGCGGCAGTGAGTCTTCTTTTTCTTACTTGACCGTTTAGTTGAATCAGTTATTGCAAAAGATGTCTGACTGTGTGACATCGTTTCACCTTTTCGCTATGGGAGACTCAAGACATGTCGGTGTCGATAGTTGACCACTA
This sequence comes from uncultured Bifidobacterium sp., assembly GCA_964403825.1. Taxonomy (GTDB): domain Bacteria; phylum Actinomycetota; class Acidimicrobiia; order Acidimicrobiales; family Acidimicrobilacustridaceae; genus Acidimicrobilacustris. The sequence continues at coordinate 2,551 of CAYOHV010000240.1, forward strand.
TGAAACAGAAGATGGTGGGGGCGAAAATGCCGACAATTCCCAGCCGCCGAATGAACGCGGTTTTGTGC
>CAYOHV010000241.1:0-2608 GCA_964403825.1 uncultured Bifidobacterium sp.
GTCATGTTGTATTCCGTTGGCAAGGATTCATCGGTGATGTTGCGGTTGGCGTTGAAAGCGTTTTATCCCTCGCGTCCGCCATTTCCGCTTTTACATGTCGATACCACTTTCAAGTTCAGCGCCATGTACGAATTCCGTGATGCGACCTGCAAAGAACATGGTCTCGAATTGCTCGTTCATCAAAATCCGGAATGTATTGAACTGGGAATCAATCCGTGGGATCACGGCTCATCGAAACATACCGATATGTGGAAGACCGAAGGCTTAAAACAGGCTCTCGATAAATTCGGTTTTGATTTAGCGTTCGGCGGCGCCCGTCGCGATGAAGAAAAGTCGCGCGCAAAGGAACGGGTGTTCAGTATCCGCTCGGCGCAACATCGCTGGGATCCCAAACAGCAACGTCCCGAACTTTGGAAGTTGTATAACGCCCGAAAAAACCCGGGTGAGAGTGTGCGCGTTTTTCCGATATCTAATTGGACGGAATTAGATATTTGGCAATACATCTACAAGGAAAACATTCCGATTGTTCCGTTGTATTACGCCGATAAGCGTCCCGTGGTTGAGCGCGATGGAACGCTCATCATGGTGGAAGACGATCGTCTCCCGCTGTATGAAGGCGAAGTTCCGCAAATGAAAAGCGTGCGTTTCCGCACTCTTGGTTGTTATCCGCTTACGGGCGCGATCGAATCGGAAGCTGACACGCTGGAAGGCATCATTCAAGAAATGTTGTTGACGACCTCATCGGAACGACAAGGACGCGTGATTGATCACGACTCTTCCGGCTCGATGGAAAAGAAGAAGCAGGAGGGTTACTTCTAATGGCGCACGCACAGGATGAACTCCTCGAAACAGATGTAGTTGCCTATCTCGAACGCCACGAACGCAAATCGATGTTGCGTTTTATTACCTGTGGCAGTGTCGATGACGGTAAAAGCACCCTTATCGGCCGCATGTTGTACGACTCGAAACTTGTTTTCGAAGACCACTTGGCAGCCCTCGAACAAGACTCCAAAGTTGTCGGCACTCAAGGTGGCGAACTCGACTTTGCCCTTCTCGTTGATGGCTTAGCGGCCGAGCGCGAACAAGGCATCACGATTGACGTTGCATATCGTTTCTTTTCAACCGAAAAGCGCAAGTTCATTGTGGCCGACACTCCCGGTCATGAGCAGTACACCCGCAATATGGTCACCGGTGCTTCTACGGCTGATCTCGCCGTGATTTTGATTGATGCCCGTCAGGGCGTGCTCACGCAAACGCGTCGCCATTCCTATTTGGTGTCGCTAATTGGTATTCGACATATCGTGCTGGCGATCAACAAACTTGACCTTGTCGACTATTCAGAAGACGTTTTCAATTCAATTGTTTCGGAATACACGGCCTTTGCTGAGCAAATTGGGCTGACCAATATTGTGCCCATTCCGATTTCAGCGTTACGCGGCGACAATGTCACTGATCGCAGCGAAAACACTCCGTGGTATCACGGCCCCACATTGATTGGTCATCTCGAAACTGTTGAAGTTGATCGTGAACTTGAAGCCAAACCGTTCCGACTGCCGGTGCAGTGGGTGAATCGACCGGATCTTGATTTCCGCGGATTCTCTGGCGAAATCACCAGTGGTGTGGTGCGGGCGGGTGACAAAGTTCGTGTCCTGCCTAGTGGGCGAGAGAGCACAGTTGAGCGCATCGTTACTTTTGATGGTGATCTTGAACAAGCAGCCGCAGGTCAATCGATCACTTTGTCGCTTACTGATGAAATCGATATCAGCCGTGGTGACATTTTGGCGGCCGCCAGTTCGCCGCCGGCAGTGGCCGATCAGTTTGAAGCGCACATTATTTGGATGTCGGAAGCGGAAATGCTTCCAGGCCGTCCGTATTTATTGAAGATTGGCGCCCGTACGGTGAATGCCACCTTGGCGCAACCGAAATACAAAGTGAATGTCAATACGCTCGAGCATTCGGCGGCCAAAACGCTTGAATTAAATGAAATTGGCGTTTGCAATTTGAATGTCGATCGACCGATTGCCTTCGATCCTTATGTCGAATCGCGCGATACCGGTGGATTTATTCTCATTGACAAGTTCACCAATGGCACGGTTGCCTGCGGGTTATTGCATTTCGCATTACGTCGTAGCGACAACGTGCATTGGCAAGCGTTAGAAATCAACAAAGATGCCCGGGCATTGCAAAAATCACAACGCCCAGCGGTGTTGTGGTTCACCGGTCTTTCTGGATCTGGTAAGTCAACGATTGCCAATATTGTCGAAAAGAAGTTGTACGAACTTGGGCGCCATACATATTTATTAGATGGTGACAATGTTCGTCATGGTTTGAATAAAGATCTCGGCTTCACCGATGCCGATCGAGTCGAAAACATACGCCGCGTATCGGAAGTATCAGCCCTCATGGTTGACGCCGGTCTGTTGGTTTTGGTCTCGTTTATCTCACCGTTTAGAGCTGAACGTCGAATGGCGCGTGAGCGCGTTGGTGACGGCGAATTCATTGAGATTTACGTTTCCACTCCGCTTTCCGTGGCCGAAACTCGCGATCCAAAAGGTTTGTATGCCAAGGCTCGGCGCGGTGAACTTTCGAACTTCACGGGAATTGATTC
>CAYOHV010000242.1:0-2598 GCA_964403825.1 uncultured Bifidobacterium sp.
CTGCAGCCGCAAAAGCAATTACTTCTGAATACGGCCGTCCATTGGTGCGAAAGAACTGATTGTTATGGCACGCGTTGATGCAAACCCACCAATGCCAGAATTTCGGGACGACTACGTCCTGCAAGAAGTCGATGCTGAATGGCTTTCCAAAGCTGTAAAGCCGAAGCAGTTCATTCACATCGATCAAAGCGAATGCATCACGTGTGAAGGTTGCGTCGATATTTGTCCGTGGAAGTGCATTCATTTAGTGCGCACTTCGGCAATCGATGAAGCAGTCGGCACCGAACTTCCGGGTCTTGATCCTGGAGATCATTCAATTTTTGTGATTGACGATGACGTGTGCACTCGTTGCGCACTCTGCGTTGATCGCTGTCCTACCGGTGTGATCATTCTCGGAAAAGTGGGCGAAGCCCCACCCGATGGTGATCCACACGCGCGGACACCAACCCACGGCTATGGCTACGGCATGCGTCTCGGGTAAATAAGTAAGTACACATTTCATTTGATTCAAGTTCCACCACCGAAACATTCGTTTCGACTCACACGGAGTAACTGCCTTGGCAAAGACCATGGAGCGCCCAAGCGGAAAGAAAACCGCACAACAGCGCGTCAGCGAATTAGTCGATAAGACGCAAGGCTCACAGGCTTGGAATTCAATTTTCCGACCTGGATCAGTCTTCCGAAAGGGCTACACCGATAGCCCCCGTAATCGCTCGTACGTGATCATGAACAGCGTGCTGTACCACCTTCATCCGGTGAAGGTGAAGCGCCACGCGGTCAAAGTGTCGTACACACTTTGTTTAGGTGGATTGAGTTTCTTCTTATTCATTCTCTTAACGGTGACCGGCATCTTCTTGATGTTCTTCTACCGTCCGACCGCCGCTCAAGCGTGGAATGACATTTACACGCTGCAAACATCGGTGGCCTTCGGTTTGTTGGTTCGCAATATGCATAGATGGGCCGCGCACTTAATGGTGTTGTCCGTGTTCTTGCATATGGCGCGCGTCTTCTATCACGGCGCGTATAAGCCACCGCGAGAATTCAACTGGGTGATTGGTGTCATTCTTCTGACACTCACACTTTTGCTTTCGTTCACCGGCTATTTGCTTCCGTGGGATCAGCTCGCACTTTGGGCTGTAACCGTGGGTACAAACATGATGGGTTACACACCTGTCTTCGGTGACCAAGTCCGATTCGTACTACTCGGTGGTAAAGAAATCGGTACCGACACATTGTTGCGTTGGTATGTGTTGCATGTGTTGTTCGTTCCTTTCGTAACTGTCATCTTCTTGGCGATCCACTTCTGGCGGGTTCGCAAAGACGGTGGCATTTCGGGACCGTTGTGATTGAGGCGCTATGACTGAGATCCCTGAACATCTGCGTAAACGAGCCGAAGAGGCAAAAGCGAAAGCGGCTGCGAAAGCAGCTGGCGACGCTGGTGAAACCGCCGCGGCTGAGGCCCCGGCTGCCAGTGAAGCAAGCGCGGGCGATAGCCGTATTCCTGCGCATCTTTTAGAACGTTCGAAATCAGCAAAGTCACGCGCTGCGGGTGCAACAACTGATGTTGCAACTCCGGCGGCTGGTGGCGTTGCTACTGCGGTTGCCACTGCAGCTCCACCTCCGGTAGCAACCGGTCCTGGTGGACACACACAACGTTTGCTTACGGTTGTTAAAGCCGGATCAATTCAAGATGTGAAATCAACACCAGTTGACAAGGTGCATACATGGCCGCATTTGTTAGCGGTTGAATTTGTTGCCGCGCTGGCCATCACGGTCTTCACACTTATCTTCTCGATTTTTGTGAACGCACCACTTCTTGAACTTGCCAACTTGAACCAAACACCAAACCCGTCGAAAGCACCGTGGTACTTCCTCGGTTTGCAGGAATTGCTCACCATGTTCCACCCAATGGTGGCGGGTGTGACGATTCCCGGTATGGGCATCTTCTTGTTGATCTTGGCTCCTTATATCGATCGCAATCCGTCGAATAAGCCGGAAGATCGCAAGTTCGCAATTTCTGTGTTCACCATTCAGATGATGTTCTGGGCGGTGCTGGTCATTATCGGTTCGTTCTTCCGTGGACCTGGCTTCAACTTTGTTGCGCCATGGACCGGTGGATTGTTCTTCGAGTTGTGATGGCGAAGGGATAGGTACGGGTCATGAATCCTCTGGTAATCGTCATTCCGGTTGTCGTTGTTTTGGCGGCAGTGGTGTTGTTCGCAGCATCACGTCGTCGCGATAGCGGCGGTGCCACCGGCGCATTAAGCCGCGAAACATTGAAGCGCGATCGTTCAAGTTCTTTAGAGTTTGAAACGGCTGCTGTTTCCGGTCGACAAGTTGAAGCATCGGCAGAATTAGAACGTCGTCCTTCAACTCCGATGACGAAGTCAGACGATCTTGAAACATTCGTGCCACCGGACGCCGATGCCATTGGTATTTCGCGACGCAAGTTCTTCAACCGCTCCATCATCGTAATGATGGGTCTCGGCCTTTCTGGTTTTGGCGCCGCAGTTCTTGCCTTCTTGTGGCCAATGCCAAAAGGTGGTTTCGGTTCGAAGATTCGTGTTGGCAATGTCAGTGATGTCAAAGCGAAGATCA
>CAYOHV010000243.1:0-2597 GCA_964403825.1 uncultured Bifidobacterium sp.
CCAGTTTGGGATGCACGGTGAAACCTTCGGGCACCGAATCAATGGCGGCGAAGACAGCGTCAAGTTCTTCTTTGCTCACGCCGGTATCGACATGCGGTTGTACGCCAACGAATTTGCGCTCAATGGCATGTTCCAGCGGCGGTGGCGCGGCATGTGATCGAGTTTCGTCGAGTGCTGATTGCAGTTGCTTTTGGAAATCATCCAACGCCGCTTCTGCTTCTTCAATGGAGATATCGCCACGGCGCATAAGAGCTTCGGTGTACAAGTTGCGAACCGAACGACGTTCTTCAATCTTTTTGTACATCAACGGTTGGGTGTAACTCGGATCGTCAGTTTCGTTGTGTCCATGACGGCGGTAACAAATCATGTCGATGACAACGTCGTTGTTGAATCGGCGACGATATTCAAACGCTAAACGTGCAACGCGGACGACCGATTCGGGATCATCACCATTGACATGGAATACCGGCGCTTGCACCATTTTGGCGACGTCAGTTGAATACGTCGATGAACGCGCTTCGGATGGATTGGTAGTAAAACCAACCTGGTTGTTAATGATGACGTGAATTGTTCCGCCGACTCGATATCCCTGAATGCCCGAGAGATTGAGTGTTTCGGCGACAACACCTTGCCCAGCGAATGCAGCATCACCGTGAACTAAGACGGGAATTACTGGGTAATTGCCGGGTGGCTCGATGCGATCCATCTTGGCGCGGGCCATACCCACCACCACGGGATCAACGGCTTCAAGATGCGAAGGATTCGCTGCAAGTTCCACATGAATTGATTTGCCACTCGCCGCGGTGAACGTGCCGGTTTGGCCTAGGTGGTATTTCACATCGCCGGTACCTTGAATTGATTCCGGATCGATATTGCCTTCGAACTCATCGAAAAGTTGTTCGTACTTTTTGCCGACGATATTGACCAACACATTGAGACGGCCACGATGGGCCATGCCCAAGACTGCTGATTCCATATCGTGATCGGCGGCTTGAGAAAGAATGCTGTCGAGAAGCGGGATGGTGCTTTCTCCGCCTTCTAGACCAAAACGCTTTTGACCGAGGTATTTAGTGCCCAAAAAGCGTTCCAAAGCCTCGGCGGCATTCAACTTGTCGAGAATGCGCAGTTTCTCTTCACGAGTTAATTCGAAGCGGACACCCTCAACTTGCTGTTGGATCCAGATTTTCTGCTCGGGATCTTGAATATGCATGTATTCAATGCCGATGGTGCGGCAGTAGGCCGAGCGCAGAGTGTCGAGGATTTCAGCCAAGGTCATTTTTTGGCGACCGGCCATACCTAAGGTCAAAAATTCGCGATCTAAATCCCAGATGGTTAAGCCGTAATGAGCGGGATCCAATTCCGCATACAACTGATGTTCTTCAAGATTGAGCGGATCTAAATCGGCATCTAGATGACCACGTACGCGGTACATGTTCATTAAACGTTGGACCGCTAATTGCTTTTCCAACATGGTTTCCGGTTGGTCTGCGGGATTGACATCACGCGCCCAATCAACCGGTTCGTAAGGCAGTCCAAGTGAATCGAAGATTTCTTCGTAGAAACCATGTTCACCCATCAGCAATTCTTGGATGCGCTTTAAAAAGAGTCCCGATTCGGCCCCTTGGATGATGCGGTGATCGTAAGTTGACGTCACCGTCATCACTTTGGAAAGACCGAGAGCAGCAATGGTGGCGGGATCGGCACCACGGAATGCGGTGGGGTGATCCATTGAGCCAACACCAACGATGACGCCTTGACCCGGCATCAAGCGCGGCACTGATTGCACCGTTCCTAATGTGCCGGGGTTCGTGAGTGAAACGGTGACACCGCTGAAATCATCGGGCGACAATTTATTGGAACGAACTTTGCGCACTAAGTCTTCGTAGGCATCAAAAAAACCAGCGAAATCTAAGGTATTTGCGCGCTTGATGCAGGGGACTAATAGCGAACGCGTACCGTCACCTTTATCAACATCAACTGCGATTCCTAAACCAATATCTTCATGATGAATAACGCATGGTTTGCCGTCTTCATCGAGAGTGAAGGTTGAATTCATCACCGGTGTGGCGTCAACAATGGCGCGCACGATGGCGTAACCGATGATGTGCGTGAATGAAACTTTGCCGGCGCGTGATCGCGATAAATAACCGTTAATTGATTTGCGGTTTACTTCAAGAAGTTTTGTCGGTACTTCACGGAAACTGGTGGCTGTTGGTACGGCCAAACTTGCTTCCATATTGGTGACAATGCGCGCTGCCGCTCCGCGTAACGGTGTGCGGTTTTCGGCTGCGGTGGGCGCGCTCGTTGGCGCGGCCGCCGGCGCCGGTGATGCTTGCGGCGCGGCGGCTGGTGCGGGTGCGGGTGCACTTGCTGGCGCGCTTACGGGCGCGGTCCCGTTCGGTGTGGCAACACCAGACGATCCGGGGCGATACCCGCGAAAGAAGTCCTTCCACGACTCGCTCACGGAGTTCGGATCGCGGAGAAATTGTTCGTACATTTCGTCAATGAGCCACGCATTGGGGCCCACGGCGGCGGCGGAAAAAGGTGCATCGGACACGAGAAGTGAGCCTACCCATCTCAATTCGGTCCGTTGGCCG
>CAYOHV010000244.1:0-2594 GCA_964403825.1 uncultured Bifidobacterium sp.
GATTACCCATTCATCGCCATCAAGAACGGCTTTTGTTTGCAACGCCGCCAAATCAGAACCGGCATTCGGTTCACTAAACCCCTGACACCATGCAATCGTTCCCGAAAGGATGCGGGGCAAAAATTCTTTCTTTTGTTCTTCGGTACCCCATTGCAGAATTGTCGGGCCCACCAACGTGTCACCAAAAAAGTCAGCGCGCATCGGTGCACCTGCGTTGGCGAATTCTTCGGCCACCACAACTGCCTTCATTGTGTCGAGACCTTTGCCGCCGTATTCGGCCGGCCACGATGCACAAATCCAACCGCCTTCATACAGACGCGGCGTCCACTCTTCTAAAAACTTGGCGCGCTCATCCGGTGAAAGTTCAAAACCGGGTTCACCCCAACCTTTGGGCAAGTTTTCTTTTAACCATGCGCGAACTTCAGTTCGATATGCCTCAGCGTCAGCGGGATAAGTGAGGTCCATGGGGGTCTCCTAATCGGGGAATTCAGAACTGCAACTTTCCCATCTTGCCCGCTCAAACTCAAAGTTTCACCCTGAGACCTGTAGATTCATCTTTATGAGTGACGCCACGACCACATCCACCAAGGCGGGCGCCCAGCGCTGGACTTTTCAATGGAAAGAATTATTTGAAGAAGTCATTACCGCCGGGCTCTGCACGGGCTGTGCGGGCTGCGTGATTTCCTGCCCCCACGACGTCATTGGCTATGACCATGTGGCCGGCGGATACAAGCCTTTCCATATCGAAGAAGAACTTGGCCCGACTAACTGCGGCCATGGCGAAAAAGGTTGCACCAGTTGCACCCGTGCCTGTCCCCGTTTTCGTATGTGGGAACCAGAAGCGAACGAACATCTTTTCGGCCGCGAACGTAACGATGATGAAGTGGCCGGCATTTACTCCGACATTCTGTTGACTCGAGCCTCCGATGAAATGGTGCACAAGATGGGCCAAGACGGTGGCTTAGTTTCGGCCCTTTTAATTTGGGCGTTAGAAAACGATTACATCGACGGCGCGCTGACGTCTTATTTAGAAGGTGGCGATGCGGGCAGTTGGAAAGCAATTCCTGGTGTGGCCACCAATCGCGATGAAGTTTTGGCCGGCGCTGGAAGCCGCTACACCTATTCCGCCAACACGTTGGCGATCGATGAAGCGAAAGAACGCGGACTTTCTCGTCTCGCCTTAGTGGGCATGAGTTGCCAAAGTTCAATTGCGCCGGTGATGTGGTCACGCAAGATCGGTAAAATTTCAAAGCCGATTGTGTTCAACATTGGTTTGCTTTGTTCGAAAACTTTCGATGACGCCATCTTTGAAGAACTATTCGAAGCGAAATATCGCATTCCCAAACACACCATCACCAAGATGAACATCAAAGGTGTGTTCCAAATTTGGACGAACGATGGCGAATACCACGAAATCAATTTGAAGGAATGTCACGCCTGGACACGCGAAGGTTGCACCCACTGTCCCGATTTCGCCGCCGAACATGCTGATATTTCCACCGGCGGTATTGGTAAAGACAACGACTGGACGCTCACCATCGTGCGCACCGAATTAGGCCGCGAAATCATCAACCGCATGATTGCTGACGGTTCGATTGAAGCTCGTCCTGGCGACAGCGATCCCGGCGCTATTTCATTAATGCACAAGTTGGCCGAGAAAAGTCGAGCCCGCTGGCCGAAATGGGCTGAACCCGTCGTACGCGTTGGGTTACCCGAAAAGAAATAGCAGCGAATTACTGAGCGACAGTTGTGCTCGGTGGGACTGTCGTGCTGGAGGTTGACGCACCCGAAGCCGAACCAGTGTTGTTGCAGTTTTCTAAACCGGTAATTACTTCCGGATCAACTTTGGACCACGCGCTTTCGGGATTATCTTTCAAATCCGAATTAAGCGTCGTGAAATTAATGAAGGTATAGCCAGCAGCTTTCGCGGCATCGTCATTAATCGGGACGTTGTCAGCGAAAACTTCGTACTGGCAAGTGCAGATATCGGGCGAAAGACCTTTCACTTCACCAGCGATTGTGCTTGAAGTGATGGTGAGCGTTTGTGAATCGCCTTCACCTTCGAGTTGGTAATAGAAGTTGGTGCAAAGTTCGAGGAAGTTTTGCTTGGTGAGATTGTTGTATTCCGACGGGGTGTTGCTTTGCGCACAACCAGCCAACGTCAATGCCGCCACCGCCACGAGGCCAATCAAAAAGCGCTTTGGTCCTTTTACTTTCGACGACGACAACTTTTCTGACACGTGACCATCCTCAGCCCTTAACAACAGCCCCAAAACGTAGTCGGTCAATGCCGAAAGTCTGACATCGGTCCCAATTCCCCCGACCCGCCGGATGCCGACAGAGCGTCGGTAGGCTTGTCAGACCATGGCAAAACCACGATCCGCCCCGAAACCGACGCTGGTCTTACTTGTGCGTCACGGTCAAACGCCAACCACCGGTTCCACCTTGCCGGGAAGGGCCAAAGGATTGTTTTTGGCCGAAAACGGAATCGCTCAAGCTGAGACCGCCGCTGCGCGTATTGGTGCATTGCCCAAGGTTTCTGCGGTGTATGCCTCCCCTCTTGAACGCACACGGCAGACGGCAAAACCAATCGG
>CAYOHV010000245.1:0-2584 GCA_964403825.1 uncultured Bifidobacterium sp.
ATGCTTTCGATGTCGACACCATCAACTTGCATAATTTCATTTAGTAAAAGTTCAACGCGATTGTCATCGGGCAACGAAATGATCACTTCGTCGATTACGCGGCCAGCGCCACGTTCCAAAATGTCGATGCCGATCACATCGCCACCCACAGAACCAATGCGACTGGCTAACGCGCCCAGCGCACCGGGACGATCCGGCATCCAGACGCGCAACACAAAAGTTGCCGTCGATTCACTTTTCTCCGCCGACATTTACTTACCCTAACCGGGTAAGTGCACGGCGAAGATTGCGAACTGCTTGTTGTGTGCGTTGTTCGTTTTCGATGAGAGCGAAACGAACGAACCCGTCGCCGCCGGGACCAAACCCAACACCGGGTGAAACCGCAACGTTGGCTTCTTTCACCAAATACGACGCGAACTCAATTGATTTCATGTCGGAATATTGTTCAGGGATTGGCGCCCAAACGAACATCGTTCCTTTAGGCGGTTCAATTTCCCAACCAATGCGATGCAATCCACCGCAAAGTGCGTCACGACGAGATTGATAAATCTCGTTCACTTCGGTAGGGAAATCGGAGGCTTCATTAAGGGTCACCGTGGCCGCAATTTGAATTGGCTGGAAGGTGCCGTAATCGAGATAACTCTTGAACTTGGCCAACGCCGCAACCACATCGGGACGACCAAGCATGAAGGCCACACGCCAACCGGCCATCGAAAACGATTTGGTCATCGAATAAAACTCGACCGCTACTTCTTTGGCGCCTTCGGCTTGCAGAATCGAAGGCGGTTGATAGCCATCAAAACCGATGTCGGCATAAGCATTGTCATGCACAATCACGACATCTTTCTCACGCGCAAAATCAACGATCTTCTGCATGAAATCTAAATCGACACATGTTGTCGTTGGATTATGCGGGAATGACATCACGATGACGCGCGGTTTCGGCCACGAGTATTCCCATTGCTCTTGCAGATTGTCGAAGAAGTCTTGGCCAGTGCCTAACGGAACTTCGCGAATATCAGCACCAGCAAAAATCGGACCATAAATATGGATCGGATATGAAGGTGATGGCACCAGCGCGGCATCGCCGGGCTGCAGAAGAGTCCACATCAAATGGGAGAAACCTTCTTTTGCGCCAATGGTGTTAATTACTTCGGTATCGGGATCGAGGGTGACACCGAATCGACGTTGGTAATAGCCGGCAATTGCTTCGCGTAATTTCGGAATACCGCGACTAGCCGAATAGCGATGATTGCGTGAAAGATGCGCGGCTTCGGCCAATTTCTCTACGGCAATATCAGGTGAAGGCAGATCGGGATTTCCAAATCCCAAATCGATCACATCGGCGCCGGCTCGACGCGCTTCAATCTTGAGCGAGTCAATGATCGTGAAGACGTACGGCGGAAGTTGTGTGATCCTGCGGAATTCCATTTGCGCAAGGCTAGTGGAGCCACGCCGCTCCAATTGCACCGGATTCACTACCAAGTTGCGCGACGACCACTTCGGTCACCGTGCGAGGGCCAACCGTATGCGCTAAAGCGGTTTCGGTGGCTGCGGCGAGGAAAAACTCCGATGCCTCGCTCAGTCCTCCACCGACCACGATGAGTTCGGGATCGAAGATATTGATGAGGTTGCCGAGACCAAGCCCCACCCATTGCGCGAAGTTGGAAAAAATCGCGAGGGCCGCGTCATCGCCGTCACTGGCGCGCTGCACTAACTCCTCGTTCGTGCAATCAAGCGATGCTTCAGCGATTAAACGCGACAAGCCCGCACCGGAGGCGTAGCGCTCCCAACAACCATGGCGACCGCAAACACAAAGTGGCCCGTCGAGGTTGATCACCATATGGCCAGGCTCACCCCCGTAACCATGAGCACCCGCCACCACATTTCCATTGACGGCAATGGCTCCACCGATGCCGGTCCCAAGCGTTACCAACATCACCGACTTTGCCCCTTTTGCAGCACCAACCGCGAGTTCGGCGCGCAAGGCACACGTCGCATCGTTGTCAGCCTGAAACGAAATGTTCGGATAACGCTTCGAAAGTAGTTCGATCGTGGGCACGTCAATCATGCAGGGCAAATTTGGTGCTGAACGCAGAACTCCTGCGAGATCAACCGCACCGGGCATTCCCAATCCAACTGATTGCACTCTGCCGTGTTTAGAGAAGTCTTCAATGAATTCCGCGATTTGATTAACCACGTCATTCGAATCGGTTGGGGTGGCGGCGCGACGACGAGCGATGAGTTGGCCACTTTCATCGATGGCAACACCGAAAAATTTCGTGCCCCCAATATCGATACCAGCGCGCAACTGCATGCTCAATCAGTAACACATGGCAGGGCTCGATCGCGTCATCAGTTGTTTTTGTGGAACTAATGGTGGCTAATAACGGCAGAACGCACCGATACGGCCCATGACATCAAGATCCGCGTTGCCATTGCAGATCAACAATCGAGCGCCCTCGGCCAATGCCGCATCAACGGCATTGCTGACCACATCATCAGTGCGTTCCATATCTTGACCATCAATAGGACAACGTGGCCCCCGCAAGGCCATTGCTCCACAGGAACAAATCCAGCCCGA
>CAYOHV010000246.1:0-2581 GCA_964403825.1 uncultured Bifidobacterium sp.
ACGCACATCAGTGCGACCTAAGAGTTCGCCGTCAACTTCTACTTCCCCACTTGAAGGGTGCAAATACAACGATGCAATACGAATTAAGGACGATTTTCCGGATCCATTACGGCCTAACACCACCCATTTCGAATGATGTTCGACATTCCAATTCACGTCGCGCAAAATCATGCGCCCATTGCGCATGAAGGAAATTCCACTAAGGCGTAACGCCGGATCGGTTGGTGCCACGGACCTCTAGGTGTCGAGCAATAAAGCAAGGGCAACAGCAGAAAGAATGAAGATCACCGCGGCGACAACCGTGATGCGATCGAGATTCTTTTCCACCACGGTGGAACCTGCTGCTGACGCGCCGAGGCCACCACCGAACATGTCGGATAAGCCGCCACCACGTCCACTATGCAAAAGCACCAGGAAGATGACCGACAAGGCCGACAAGATAAAAATGACAAGTACGACGGCTAACACGGCCGAAACGCTATCAGGACAGGCGGTATTGCACGATTCGGGCAAATTCATCGGCTTCGAGCGAGGCTCCACCGACCAATGCCCCATCGATATCAGGCTGGGCCATCAACTCAGCGGCGTTCGATGATTTCACCGAACCGCCGTATTGGATGCGCACTGCCGCAGCAGCATCGGCTCCTTTAAGCGATGCAACCTTTTCGCGAATCCATTGGCAGACCTGTTGCGCATCTTCAGCGCTAGCCGTGCGTCCGGTGCCGATCGCCCAAATGGGTTCATAGGCAATGACCATGCTGGAAACCTGCTCAGCCGAAAGTCCACCAATCGCCGCTTGGATTTGTCCTGTCACTTTTCCGTGCGTGGCTTCGCCTTCACGTTCTTCCAGTGTTTCGCCACAGCAAAGAATTGGTGTCATTCCGTTCGCAAAAACGGCTTTCACTTTCCGATCAACAATCACATCGGTATCGCCAAAAAGTTCGCGTCGTTCCGAATGTCCAACGATCACGTAAGAGACATTGAGTTTGGCCAACATGGGTGCGGCCACTTCGCCGGTGTAGGCGCCTTTCGCTTCCCAATGACAATTTTGCGCGCCGATAGCAATGGAAACTTTTTCGCTTTCCAAAAATGTTTGTACGGTGCGAATATCGGTGAATGGAGGATGAACCGAAACATCAACGGCTTCGTAATCTTCTTTTGAAAGCAAGTAACGCAATTTGTCCAACATTGCGGTTGCTTCAAAATGATTTAAGTTCATCTTCCAATTGCCGGAGATGATTGGTTTGCGATCAGGCATTCGGTGCACCTCTCAATGCTTCAAGACCGGGAAGGTCACCATTTTCAAGTAATTCAAGTGATGCGCCGCCACCAGTGGAGACGTGATCAACTTCATTGGCTAAGCCAAACGCGTCGAGAGCTGCGGCCGAATCGCCACCACCCACGACCGTAAAACCGCGCGCATTGGCCATTGCTTCGGCGATGACACGCGTGCCAGCGGCAAAACGCGGATCTTCGAAAACACCCATTGGGCCGTTCCAAAAAATGGTGCGTGCATCGGCGATGATGTCGGAAAATTCAGCCGCCGTGCCAGGACCAATGTCGAGGCCTTTCCAACCGTCGGGAACATCAGCGCCCATTTGTCGCACTTCACCACCAGCAGCAGGATTACCAATTTCGCCGCCCGGCCCCAAAGCCGTTACGTCATGCGGAATGTGAATGGTGACATCCGATTCCAATAAGCGACGACAAGTTTCGATTTGATCTTGTTCAAGCAGTGAATCACCAACGACATGACCTTGCGCGGCCAAAAAGGTGAAGCACATTCCGCCACCAATGATGAGCGCGTCGGCTACTTGCGAAAGCGCATCGATCACTCCGAGTTTGTCGGACACTTTTGAACCGCCCAAGATCACAACAAAAGGTCGCTTGGGTTCGGTGCGAAGCGGCAACAACACATCAATCTCTCGCTGCAATAACAATCCGGCTGCCGAAGGCAAAAATTGCGGCGGTCCCACAATCGACGCATGGGCGCGATGAGAAGCACCGAACGCATCGTTGACATAGACGTCTTGTCCGGCGATGAGTTTTTGCACAAAGGCTGGATCATTGGCCGTTTCGCCTGCATCAAAACGCAAGTTGTCGAGCAATTCGACACCGGGTGCAAGTTCACTTAACCGTTTGCGTACCGGTTCCACTGAATATTTCGGGTCAGGTGCACCTTTCGGGCGACCGAGATGCGTACAGGCCGTGACCTGTGCGCCTCGACTCGTTAAATATTCAATAGTTGGTAATGCAGCACGAATGCGGAAATCGTCGACGATCTCACCGTTACTGATGGGCACGTTGAAATCGGCCCGCAGTAACACTCGTTTGTTGGTGAGATCACCGAGATCAGCAAGAGAGGGAACTCCCATTGGCTTTACTTAGCCTTGTTGGCCATGACCTGCACGAGGTCAACCAATCGGTTTGAGTAACCCCATTCGTTGTCATACCAGCCCAACACTTTGACGAGGTTGCCCATCGCCATCGTGAGTTTCGCATCGAAGGTGCAAGATGCTGGTGAACCAACAATGTCAGAAGAAACGATTTCTTCGTCGGTGTAAACCAAAACTTTGGACAA
>CAYOHV010000247.1:0-2581 GCA_964403825.1 uncultured Bifidobacterium sp.
CTGCGTCGGAAGAATAGGAACGGTAAACATCTTGTTGCGCCGAAAACGCCGAATGAGGTGGGGGGCCAAGCCAAAGACGGCGAATCAAAATGCGCGGACCGTCGCCACCGCTTTCTTGATAGTGAGCCGAGAGTTCGGCGACTCGTTGTAAATCGGTACCGCCGTCATAAAGCACACCGGCTCCGGCACTAGCGGCGCGACGGACGGCTGCCTTGCTCATGGCGGTACTGATAACTGGAATCGGCCGAGCCGATAACGCATGCAAAGCGCGATCACCATTTAGTTGTCCAAGATCATTGCCGCGCAACAAATTCACTAATTGCGGCAGCCGACGCTTGAATTCATCTACGGCGTTGTCGATATCGCATTCCATTACTTCAAAATCAAGTGGTAACGCACCAGGGGCAACACCGATACCAACTCGTTGCGGGAAGCGCGCATCTAACCACGCCACTTCTTCGGCCAACATCGCCACTGGTCGTAGCGGCAAAAGAACAGGGCAAGCGGCCGCCCATCCTTGCTTCATTTCGTGCAATAAAAAACCCGCCACTTGTAAAGGTGTGGGCATATAGCCCGCGAAGCCGCCGTGATGTTCAGACGTCATGATTCCGTCGAAACCAACATCACTGGCTAATCCCGCTTGTGCACACAACGTGGCGATAATGGTTTCCGCCGACAATTCGTTATGAGGGTAAAGGCGTAGCGAAAGTGAATGCCGGCCGAAAACCGCAGGAATACTTGGCGCTGCATCGTTCACAGTTCTGACTTTAGGTGCGCTGGGTTGGAGCGGACATCTTTTTGTGGTCTCGCCTTCGTTACCGGCTGGCATCTAGCGTATGAGCATGTCTGAAGCGATTGATGAACTTCTTGCGTATGAACATATTCGTCAACTCGCAGCGCGTTATGCCGTAGCCGTGGACTCGCGCAACATTGCTGATTTAGTGGCGTTATTCATCGACGATGTTCAAGTTGGACGTAACTCATTTGGTCGCGAGGCGTTAGCGGCATCGTTCGATAAGTCGCTTAGTGAAATTGGCGTTTCCATGTTGAACGTTGGCACGCATGTCATTGATTTACTTGACGCTGATAACGCCACTGGCCTTGTTTATTGTCACGCGCAAATTCAAGACAACGAACGTTGGATTCATCAATACATCCTTTATCGCGATACTTACGCGCGTCGTGGTGGCCAATGGTTTTTTGTTCGGCGTATTCACGAACTTTGGTATGGGGCTGAAGCATCAGAAAATCCGATGCAACTTCCGCCAGCCAATTGGCCTGTTCATCATGATGGTCGTGGCACTGTGCCCGAATCGTTTCCCAGTTGGAATGAATTTCAAAAGCGAATTTCGGGCCAATAAATAAGGGATTTTGACTGTCAAAAGACGAATGTCCATACCGGAATAACAGGGCGTTCGTTGCTGATTGACGCGCGAATTCAAAATTTCAGCGACAGCACGCAGTTGAGGAGTACCGTTTCATTAGTGATTTATTGACCTCCGAAAATTTGGCGGTCAATGCATTGCCCAGTGGCAGTTCGCTGCTACTGAACCACAACAATCAATCGGTTCGGGCATAACGGGCCGCAGGTTTCGGGGGAAGACAAATGACTGATACGCCAAACGACGGCAGCACTCCGCCGCCGCCACCACCGTCTGGAAGTACACCGCCACCACCTCCGCCTCCCAGTGGCGCGACACCGCCGCCGCCACCTCCGAGTGGCGCGACACCGCCGCCTCCACCTCCGAGTGGCGCGACACCACCGCCACCACCTCCGAGTGGCGCGACACCGCCGCCACCACCGAGTGCGACACCACCTCCTGCGCCGCCAACTGCGCCGAGTGCAACACCTCCGCCGCAACCGCCTCCGGCGTATTACCCGCCGCCTGCTGCTTCGGCACCAAGCAACGGCGTAGGAACCGCCGCCATGATCGTCGGCATCATCGCGTTGGTCTGGTCGGTGTTTTTGGGCTGGTTAGCGTTTCTGCCCCTCGGCATCCTTGGTGGCATCGTCGCCATCGTGTTGGGTGTTGTTGGCATGAAGAAGGCGGCCGAAGTAAGTCGCGGACGTGGCGCATCGATCGGCGGTTTGATTACCGGCATCATCGCCGTTGTTGTCAGCGTGCTTTGGATTTTCTTCTGGGTGGTCGTGATCAATAACGCCAGCGATTCGGTCGACGATTGGACCGGTGAAGTTGATCCTTCAACCATCAGTTGGTCAATCAAAGATTGTTCACTCGACACTTTTGATTCGCCGACGATGACAATTGAAATTGAAAACAAGACATCGTCAAGTAAGACCTACACCTTCGATTATGAATTCAAGGCTGGCAACGGAACAATCATCGATTCGGGAACATCATTCCCCGAAAGTGTTCCTGGTAAAGCCCGACGCACAATCGAAATCCAATCATTCGAATCGACCTCAGCGGCCAATGTCCGTTGTGCGGTCAAGAGTGTGAACAACTGGTTCAACTAGTTCGTAACGACAATTCGATTGCACGATCGATTGAAAGGGGTCCAGCAATGCTGGGCCCCTTTTGTCGTTACTCCATTACTTATAGGGTCTAGTCATGCGCGT
>CAYOHV010000248.1:0-2566 GCA_964403825.1 uncultured Bifidobacterium sp.
GAGAGAACATTCCATCGTCCATCCAAAGTGAAAGTGGTGTGTCGAAATTTTGACGAAGTTCATCCCAGGTAGTGGAGGCCGCAAGTTGCTTTATGGAATGTGACAGTTGCGCTGGGGTGGCGTTAGGTGACGGGCAGCAAGGATGAAACGCGCAGATCGTGGGCCAGTCGAGATAATTGTTTTGGATTGATGCCGATGCAATGACATGAAGCCAAATCGCCATGAACCACATTTCGGTTGGTTGTTGCGGCGGTGCCGTGGGTAGACGAAAGAAACGCCGACAAGCATCGGGGATGCGACCGCTAGCGGAATGATGTTGCGCATCGAGAATGTGCTGGGTTGGTTCATCGGAAAGTGAGATATGTGAACTGCCCTCGCGGTCCATGATGAACAAAACGAAAGTATCGCGATCGGAATCGCGCACGACAGCCTCGGCATAGACCGCAATGAAATGACACTCAGGACTAGCGCATCGTCCGGCAAGAGAGGCAAAGGGATCATCATCGATGGTTTCGGTTTCTATCGGTACGCCCATTTGGTTTCCGAAGACAAAAAACGGTGGTTCATACGGCAAACGCAAGATGTTTTGCGCAAATTGGGAATACTCCATCATCGCCATTTCGAATTGAGAATTTGCGGCGAAAAATTCGCGAGGCGCGCAACTTACGCACAACAAAGAACGACGACGAGGGCAATGTGGCTTATTGCACGGGCAATTGAGCCAAAAGCCGCGTGAGCACTTGTTGAGTGACGCGGGTATCGGCCAATGCACGATGCGCATTAACTATTTCGATATCGAAATGAGCGGCGCAATTGCGTAATGAATAGGAGGGGAGATCTGGAAAAAGAAATCGCGTAAGCAACATGGTGCAGAGCGCTTGGTTACGGGGATGGTCCGATTTGGCTCGATTGAACTCGGCCTGCAAAAACGATGAATCGAACGAAAGGTTGTGAGCGCAAACAATTGAATTAGAGAGTCGATCGAGAATGTCGTTGGCGACCGATTTGAAACTTGGTGCATCGACAAGATCTTCGGCCTTGATGCCATGAATATGCGTAGCGCCCGGATCACGTTTGGGGTTAATAAGCGTGGACCATTCGTCGATAACGCTGCCGTCGGCGTTGCAGCGCACAACAGCAATTTCGATGACACGATCATTGGCGGGGTTGAGCCCCGTTGTTTCGACATCGACAACGGCAAAGGGGCCCGTGGGAATTGTTTTGCACCACGTTGCATAGTCGACACTTTGAAGCGTGCCTGTTCCTTTGCTTTTCATGTCCGTACCTTAGGGAGAGCCGGTGACAGCGGCCGGTCCTTATGAACTTAAAGGACCATCGAGTAGGTCGGTGACAACGGCGGCAATTTCGCTGCGTTCGGAGCGAGTCAGCGTGATGTGGCCGAAAATCGGATGGCCCCGCAACGCTTCGATAACCGAAACCACCCCGTCATGACGTCCTACGCGCAAGTTGTCTCGTTGCGCCACGTCATGGGTGAGAACAACACGGCTGCCTTCGCCAAGACGACTAAGCGCCGTGAGCAATACCGGGCGTTCAAGGTTTTGTGCTTCATCGATAATGACAAAACTGTCGGTCAAACTGCGGCCGCGAATATGGGTAAGGGGCAGCACCTCAAGCAAACCGCGGTGCACCACTTCGTCGATGATTTCCGGTCCCGTGATTGATTCCAAACCGTCAAGAACGGCCGCCATCCATGGACTCATCTTTTCGAATTCCGAACCGGGCAAATAGCCAAGATCTTGTCCGCCGACGGCATAAAGCGGCCGGAACACAATCACTCGCTTATGTGATCGTTGTTCAAGCACTGATTCAAGACCGGCTGCTAACGCCAAAACACTTTTACCGGTTCCGGCTGGTCCGCCAAGAGAAACAATTCCAACTTCTTCGTCGGACAAAAGATCAATTGCAATTCGTTGTTCGGCGGAACGACCGCGCACATCAAATAGTTGACCATCGCGGCGAACGAGATGAAGAGATTTATCGGCGCGCACTCGGGCCAAGGCTGATTGTGATCCGGATTGCATGATCACGCCGGTATTGCAAGGCAGATCTTTGGCGCGGGGATCGTCGACCGAACCATGTTCGTACAGTTCGTCAATAAGTGAACTTTCGCATTCGAATTCAACCAAGCCAGTCCACGATGTATCGCGGGCTAATTCATTGCGGTATTCGTCAGCGTCAAGGCCGACAATCGAGGCTTTAAGCCGCAGGGGAAGATCTTTGGTGACAACGGTGACGCTGCGACCTTCAAGCGAAAAATTATGGGCGACAGCCAAAATGCGATGATCGTTTTGATCGGATGTCAACGTAAGTGGCAATGAACTTGTATCGGAATGATTTATTTCAACCCGTAATGTCCCGCCAGCCTCGTTAGCCACAATTGGTTCGGTAAGCGATCCGTGTTGAACACGCCAATGTTCAAGTTGACGTAACGCTTGTCGTGCTGACCATCCAAGTTCAGGATGATGTCGCTTCGATTCAAGTTCGAGCACAACAACTACGGGGATAACAACTTCGTGTTCCTCGAACTTGGTCATTGCCTTCGGGT
>CAYOHV010000249.1:0-2536 GCA_964403825.1 uncultured Bifidobacterium sp.
GAACATATTGACTATTGGCAATTCCCCCGAGGTGCCCATGGCGAGAGACTAGGCGCTTCACGATTTTTTCTGGAATATTTTTTGACATAGGCAGTTTCCACGCCAAGGTCGCCTCAGAACAGTGTCAGACTGATACTCCCTGTTGATTCCTGAACGGAGTACTGATGTTTAACAACCGCATGCGGCCAATTGCCGCTGGTTTCGTCGCTTTATTTTTCATCCTTTTTGTTGGAGCCTGCAGTTCCGACTCCAAATCTTCGGATTCGAAATCGTCAGATACGTTCAAAATCGGCCTTGAAGCCCCGCTTTCAGGAAGTCAAGCGCAATTAGGCACCGGTATGTTGCAGGGCGCCGAATTGGCCGCCGAGGAACTTAATGCCAAAGGCGGCATTCTCGGCAAGCAGGTCGAGATCGTGCCCATTGATGATGAAGCCGATGCCACTGCTGGTGTCGCTGCGGCAACGGCCGCAGTGAAAAAGGGTCTCAATGCAGTTGTCGGCCCCTATAACTCAGGTGTTGGTTCGAAAACGCTCCCTATTTATATAGACGCCGGTTTGGTGCCACTGCGTTTAACGTCGGCCGACTCAACCGCAAGTTTGGGATTCACGCTGCAACCCATGACATCACAAATCGCCCCTGTTGCGGTGACGGCAATTCAGAAATACGCCAATGCAACGTCGGTTGCACTCATTGTTGACTCCACGCAGGAATACACAAAACAAGCGTCAGAAGCAATGCAAAAGTTGTTGCCCTCAAGTGGCATCACTGTCACCAGTGTTGAATCAATTACGCCGGGAGCGCAAAGTTATGCCGCGGCAGTAACGGCGGCGCTAGCAAAGCGTCCACAACTTATATACGTGGTTACGTACTATCCCGAAGCAGTCGCTATTGCGAAAGATCTTACGGGCGCGGGTAACACCACGCAATGCATGATTGATTACGGTGGTTTCGATAACGGGTACATCACTGATGCTGGAACACAAACCGCACAACGTTGCACTGTCGTCGGTGTTCCTTCACCAAGTGATTTTCCAAATTCACAAGCTCAGGTAAGCGCATTTACCAAGAAGTTCTCAACCGCACCTGGTTCATGGTCGCCCTATACCTACGATTCAGTATTAGTTCTTGCTGATGCCATTGGCCGCGCCAAGAGTGCCGATAAAGCGAAACTCACCACTGCGTTACAACAAACAAGTGGCTGGAAAGGCTGGACTGGAACAGTGGCATTTGAATCGCCATCGGGAAATCGCACTCCCGCACCGGTCACGCTTAATTCGGTCACTGCGGCCGGTGCGTTCACCGTTGATCAAAAATGGGTGCAAGCAACTGGATTCTCCTTCTAAATGATTTCGATGTGATTGGCGAATTGCTAAGGTTCGCCAATCACGAAATCGTTCATCTAACGAATAATTAATGGCGGAAAAATGAACTTCACGGGCAAAACTCGACGTACTCCTATGCGTTTATTGATCGTCGCCTTTTTGGCGGCGGTGGCGCTGGTTATTGCAGGTTGTAGCGACTCATCGTCGAAGAGTGGTTCTTCATCGACAAGCACCACTATTAAAAATGCCGAAACCGTTGAATTTCCGGTGACATTAACGTCGGCTGAATCGCGGCTTTTGAAAGTTGGTCCGCAGGATCAACATACGTATGGCTGGAACAAGTTGGTGGGAACAGCAACGTTTAAAGGCCAATCAATTTCGGTCGAGATGCTCGGCAATGTCGATTACGACAATGGCAATGGACCGTTCTTTGGTTTCGTAACGCTCACTACGACACCGAATAACACCATCGGTATGCGTATGGATGGCAGCGCCACTGTTCGCTCGGATGGTTCGACAGCGCTTTCAGGAACGTTCACGGTGATCGGTGGAACCGGCACATTTGTCAATGTTGTTGGTAACGGAACGATGGAAGGTTCCCGTAAGGCGGCCGTTGGATCGCCGGTGGAATTGGTCTTCAAACTCAACTTGAGTGGGGCAACTCTCTAGCGCAATTTCCAGCCGCTAGGGTTCGCCCATGGGCAACAACTTGAGTAATCGCCGGCGCGGCGTCGTTATAGCGTTGGTATTGCTTTTGGCATTCTTTGCTGCAAGTTGTTCCTCTAAACCGATTCCGGTGACTGCAGGTGCATCCGCAACACCATCACCTAATGGTGTGCCGACTGCATTACAAAACGATATGAGCCCCTGGCCATTACTTGAACGTTTAGGTCAATGGAACGGTTCAACTTTTGTTCCGGTAACGGCGAATTCAATTCGGGGTGGGCAAGTGATTGCGTTAGCGCATGGCTGGTCGCCGGGATTTGCTGATGATTACAACAACTTGCAAAGCAATTCTTCATCGCTGGTGACATTTTGGAATTCCCAATTAGTTGATCCGCAGACAAATCAACCGTTAGCTACCAATTTCTTTACCTTGGCTTCCGCCTTACAGGCAGCTGCGCCCAATGCCACCATCGTGATGTATTCGTGGATAGATCAATCAGCCACCACCAATAACATTTTCCAAGCCGAACAAGGTGAACGCGCTACGG
>CAYOHV010000250.1:0-2535 GCA_964403825.1 uncultured Bifidobacterium sp.
GAGATGCTTCCCATTGAATGCATTGTGCGGGGCTATTTATCGGGCTCGGCCTATAAGGAATATGTCGTTTCGCAAACCGTTCACGGTCAGGAAATGCCGGCCGGATTGGTTGAATCTTCGCAACTTCCCGAACCGATTTTCACGCCTTCAACCAAAGCTGAAGCCGGTCATGACATCAATATTTCGTTCGCCGAGGCGGAAGCCATTTTGGGCACCGATTTAGCCGCAAAAGCTAGGGAACTTTCGCTTGATCTCTATACCCGTGGGGCACAGTGGGCAGCCGAGCGCGGCATCATCATTGCTGATACCAAATTCGAACTCGGTCTTATCGACGGCGAATTAGTTGTTGCCGATGAAGTAATGACACCGGATTCCTCGCGTTTTTGGCCAGTTGATCAATGGCAGCCAGGAAGCACGCCACCCTCATTCGATAAACAACCTGTGCGCGATTACTTGGACGGATTGGATTGGGAAAAAACACCGCCGCCGCCACCGCTTCCGCCGGAAGTTGTCGCGGCAACGAGTGAGCGGTACATCGAGGCCTATGAGCGCATTACCGGTCGGTCATTTGCGATGTGGCGTATCGAAAATCACGTCGAGTAGGGGACTCAGCCCATGGCGCGATGTGCGAGCATGGACCTATGAAATTTTCCGTGCAAGTGGAAGTTCGGCTTCGGCCCGGAATCGCAGATCCCCAAGGTTCGACCATCGAGCGTGCGGTACCGACGTTGGGTTTTTCCGATATCAAAAATGTACGTGTAGGAAAAAGTATTCGCTTCGAAATTGAGGCAAATGATGAACAGTCGGCGCGCAACCAAGTTGAAGATTTATGCGGACGATTTCTTACTAATCCAGTTATCGAAGATGCGTTCGTGGAATTGGAATTAATGCCGTGACTACCCGTGTTGGAGTTGTTGTCTTTCCGGGATCAAATTGTGAACAAGACGTATGCGAAGCCGTACGTCAACAAGGTGTGCAAGCCGAACTTTTATGGCATGGCGATTCGTCATTGCAGCAATGTGATGCCATCGTGATTCCTGGGGGCTTTGCCTACGGCGATTATTTGCGCCCCGGTGCAATTGCACGTTTTTCGCCAGTTATGGGGGCGGTTTCGCAGTTCGCTCGTGAAGGCGGTCCCGTTGTTGGAATTTGTAATGGATTTCAAATTCTCACCGAAGCCGGTTTATTGCCAGGCGCGTTACAGAAAAATCGCGGACTTAAATTTTTGTGTAGTGAAGCGCAATTGCGCGTGGAGTCAACAAACTCAG
Organism: uncultured Bifidobacterium sp.; assembly: GCA_964403825.1. Taxonomy (GTDB): domain Bacteria; phylum Actinomycetota; class Acidimicrobiia; order Acidimicrobiales; family Acidimicrobilacustridaceae; genus Acidimicrobilacustris. The sequence goes on from CAYOHV010000250.1 coordinate 1,269, forward strand.
TATTAACTCAACAACTCGATCTCGGTGCGGTTGTTTCGATTCCAATTAATCATTTTGAAGGTAACTACACCTGCGACGCGCAAACACTGCAACAACTACAACAAGAAGATCGAATTGTTTTCCGTTACGTCAACAACCCCAATGGAAGCGTTGACGATATTGCCGGGGTCTGCAACGAGGGACGCAATGTTGTCGGCTTGATGCCGCATCCGGAAAGAGCGATCAGCGATTTATTAGGCAGTAGTGACGGAATCGCCATGTTTCGTTCGTTAGTTTCAAGCGTGATGGCGGGTTGATGTTATGAGCGAGCCAATTCACCGTTCCTTAGGTCTGACTGATTCCGAATTCGCTGATATTCAAACAATTTTGGGTCGCGATCCCAATCACTTAGAACTAGCGATGTACGCCGTTATGTGGTCGGAGCATTGCTCATATAAGTCATCGCGCATTCACCTCAAACGTTTACCGACTGAAGCGCCGTGGGTGTTAGTAGGTCCAGGTGAAAACGCGGGCGTAGTTGATGTTGGTGACGGAATTGCCGCCGCGTTACGAATCGAAAGCCATAATCACCCTTCGGCGATTGAGCCTTATCAAGGTGCAGCCACTGGTGTCGGTGGAATTTTGCGCGACATTTTCACCATGGGTGCGCGTCCGATTGCGCTGATGGATCCATTGCGTTTCGGCCCGCTCGATGATGCGCGCAGTCGTTGGATTGCTGAAGGTGTTATCAGTGGAGTTTCCGGTTACGGCAACTCAGTGGGCGTGCCAACAATCGGCGGCGAAACTGTTTTTGATCGTACGTATCTCGGTAATCCCTTAGTCAACGTTCTTTGTCTTGGCGTGTTGCCAGTTGATCGTCTGGTTTTGGGACAAGCGACCGGCGTTGGCAATTTGGCGGTGTTATTAGGTTCCACCACGGGTCGCGACGGCATTGGCGGCGTCAGCGTTTTGGCTTCCGCTGGTTTTTCCGACGAAGAAACGGATGCGCAAAAGCGGCCATCGGTTCAAGTGGGCGACCCTTTCGAAGAGAAACGATTAATCGAAGCCTGTTTGGAATTGCTGGATGCCGGTTTAGTAGTCGGTATTCAAGATTTAGGTGGAGCGGGATTGACTTGTGCCACCAGTGAAACTGCAAGTCGCGGCGGCATGGGAATGGATGTCGATGTCACCGCTGTTCCTCAACGTGAAGCCGGAATGGAACCATTCGAAATCATGACTTCGGAAAGTCAAGAGCGAATGCTGGCCATTGTTGAACCTGATGGTTTGG
>CAYOHV010000251.1:0-2528 GCA_964403825.1 uncultured Bifidobacterium sp.
AATTTTTCGCCGTCGCCATAGCGGCGCATTCTGCGTAAAAGAGTGGGCGAAACATGTTGGAGTGAAAGATCGAAATAGGGAACGTCGGTGGCCAAAATGGTTTCAATTAATTCATCAGTCAGGTCCGACGGATAGAGATAAAGAAGACGAACTCGTTTCACCATTTCCGCAACCGCCTTCGTTAACGGAACAATGGCACGCTCTCCCACTCCGGCATCGCGTCCATACGCGGCGAGATCTTGCGCGACCAAAACAATTTCGCGCACATCAAGTTGTTCGACTTCGCGCAAAATATCGTCCATGGAACGCGAACGTTGTTTGCCCCGAAATGTTGGAATAGCGCAAAAGCCACACGCACGATCGCATCCTTCGGCAACTTTCACATACGCCCAGGGCGATAACGATTTCGGCCGAGGAAGATTGAGAAGATCAAATGACGGCGCCGAGCGCGTCGGTCCCAACGTTACGGGAACTCCGAATCCGGCCACCTGATCAATTTCCGACATGGCATCGGAAAGTTCCTCGCCATAACGCTCGGCCATACAGCCCGTCACCACTAAACGTGAACCGGGAGCTCGATTGGCATCGAGAGCCAAAATGGTGTCGATCGATTCTTGGCGCGCTTGCTCAACAAATGCACACGTATTAACCACGACGACATCGGCGTCTTGCGCGTTATCAGCTTCCGTTAAACCGTCAGCCGCGAATTTGCCTGCCAACTTGTCCGAATCAACTTGGTTTTTGGGACAGCCAAGCGTTTCGATCCAATACTTTCCGGCCATTTCTCAACCGCCGATCTGGCTCATAGAGCGAGACGGGCGGATGAAATGAACCTGATTGATCTGGTGCCCTGCCCATTTAGCGGCTACCTCGCCCGAAATGGCCGCCGCGATTTGTTCATCACTGGCACCGCCGCGTAGCAGAGACCGCAAATCAAGTTCACGAGTGGCAAAAAGGCAATGCCGCAACATGCCGTCAGCGGTAAGTCGAACTCGATCGCATGACGAACAAAATGCTTCGGTCACGCTCGGGATAACGCCCACCGAACCTTTGCCGTCAACATAGTTATGGCGAGTGGCTGGATCGTTATCGGTGCGCGTTCCCTCTTCCAAGGGATACACCTCATTAATGCGAGAAAGAATTTCCGCTTTCGAAATCACCGACTCATGGCGCCAATCACCTTGAGCATCAAGCGGCATGAATTCAATGAAACGAACTTGCACACCTTTTTCACGACCGAAAGTTGCGAACTCGACAATCTCATCGTCGTTAATTCCGCGCATCACAACACAGTTAACTTTCACCGGTTGCAATCCAGCCGCTAACGCCGCATCAATTCCAGTAAGGACAGAATCAAGTTCGTTACGCAATGTGATTTGTTCAAAGCGATCAGCGCGCAATGTGTCGAGCGAAATATTTATGCGCCGTAATCCGGCATCGACAAGTTGATTGGCTAATTGTGAAAGGCGAGAACCATTAGTGGTGAGCGCTAAATCGACATTGAGTTTGGCCAAGCGTTCTATCAACCCGGGCAAGTCCGCTCGAACCGTTGGTTCACCGCCAGTTAGGCGAATGCCATCAAAGCCAAATCGTTCAACACAGATAGTGGCAATGCGCGTGAGTTCTTCATAACTGAGCAACTCTTCACGCGGTAACCAAGCCAAGCCTTCGGGTGGCATGCAGTAGGTGCAGCGGAAGTTGCAGCGATCAGTAATAGAGATCCGCAGATCGCGATGGACGCGACCAAAGCCATCAACCAATTGCGTCATCTGCGTCCCCATAGCCAAAGGTTAGGAGTGAAGCAGTCGTACATGCACACTGGCGGGAGGTTCAACGGTCTCGCCGTCGGGCAGAACTGCTAAAGCATTGGCCGCGGCCATCGCCGCCATCTGATGTGAGCCTTGGGCGCCAGCCGATTCCACGACATAGCGGCCGTCCACAAAGCGACAAAGCGCACGGGCGAAATGAAGTTTCCCATCGGGTTTACGACCAAATGGTGAAAGCACCGTGGCTGTAACCGTTGGGCCATCCCAATCGGCCTCGGCGTAGCCCGACATTTTGCGCAATCCGGGACGACAGAAAAGTTCGTAACTGACCAGCGATGAAACGGGGTTGCCCGGCAATCCAAAAATCGGAACTTCAGTTCCATCGGAGCGTTTCATCACACCAAAGGCCAAAGGTTTCGCGGGCTTGATCGCCACTTGCATCCAACGCATGTCAGCAATGCGACTCAGAACTTTTTTCACAAAATCAAAATCACCCATGCTCACGCCGCCCGACGAAACTATGGCATCACATTTTTCAACACCTTGAATGAACGCGTTTTCAATCGCGTCTTCGATATCTGGTTGCAGGCCAAGATCAATCGTTTTGTAACCGTGACTTTGTAAAAGGGCGCGCAGCGCCAATCGATTGGAATCACGAATTTGACCGGGCTCTAACGGCGAGCCGTCATCGACGAGTTCATCTCCGGTAGAGATCACACCGACGATGGGTTTTTGCACAATACGAACTTCGGTGTAACCCAA
>CAYOHV010000252.1:0-2511 GCA_964403825.1 uncultured Bifidobacterium sp.
AAACAAATAGGAAAGCCGTCAACACCAGCAAATTCTTTGAAAAGTAAGGCTTTACCTTCCATAACTGGCATAGCGCCGAACGGACCGATGTCTCCTAAACCAAGAACCGCAGTTCCGTCGCTAACAATGGCAACGGTGTTCTTACGCACGGTGAATTCGTGAGCAAGATATTCATCGGCTTCGATTGCTTTACAAACGCGCGCCACACCTGGCGTGTACGCCATTGATAGGTCATCACGATCGTTTACGGCAATACGACTAACAACATCGATCTTGCCGCCGCGATGTAATGCAAATGTGCGATCTTCCCATTCAAGAATTTCAATGCCTTCAGTGGCGCGCACGGCGTTAAGAACTTCTTCTTGATGAGCCTCGGAAGAACAATTGACAACGATGTCTTCATCGAGTTCAGACTTCTTCGCTTCAAATCCTTCGAGGGAAGAAATGTTTCCTCCCACTGCGCCGATAGCGCTGGCCAATCGACCAAGTGCACCAGGCACATTGTGAAGACGAACTCGAAGACGGATGCTGTATGCGGCGGTAGTTGTATCGGCCATAGGGAACGAGACGCTACCGCCCCGAGCCTTGCGGTCCCTAAACGGGGCTCAACTTAGAAACTTTCCCGCCAATGAAACTGGGTGGGGTTAGGCCCCTTCGTAGTCAAAGCCCAGATCTTTGGCCGTGACCAATGCCCGAAATTCAATGCCCTCAGCCTTGGCCATGGCTTCACAAGTTCCGCCTCGATCCACGATCACCAAAATCATGGTGGGCTCGGCGCCAAGTTCACGGACCACTTTGACCGCTTCCATCGGCGAGGTTCCGCGCGTGACTGTGTCTTCGGTGATGACAACTTGATCACCGGGTATTAACGCACCAGCTAATCGGCCGGCCACGCCATGGTCCTTCGCTTCTTTCCGAATTGTGAAGGAACGAAGATCGCGACCTTTGGTGGCCGCCACGGCTGCGATTCCATAAGCCACCGGATCAGCACCCACGGTGAGACCACCGATGGCATTGGTCGAAGTGGGAATGATCGATAGCGCCAACTCCGCCACTAATAACAAACCTTCGGGACGACACATTGTTTGTTTGGAATCAATGAACCAAGAACTCTTACGTCCTGATTTCAATGTGAAATCACCAGTGCGCACTGAGTACTGCAAAAGATGATCTACCAGTTGAGCGCGTAATGCATTAGTTGATAGGTGTTCAGACATAACGAACGGCTCCATGGCCCTTTTCAATACGACCAATGATGGTGGCGCGATGGCCGCTTGACCGAGCCGTATCGAGAGCCTTTAACGATTGCGATTCCGGAACAACCACAATCATGCCCACACCCATATTGAAAACTCGTTCCATTTCGTTTTGATCCACCGCGCCAAGTTGTTGAATCTCATTGAAGATTTCGGGAACGTCCCAGGTGCCGCGCTCAACAACCGCGTCAAGATGTTTCGGTAAAACGCGATTGAGATTGCCGCCAATTCCACCGCCCGTGATATGCGCCACCGCTCGCACATCAACCGCTTTTTGTAACTGTCGAATAGCTGGCGCATAAATAACTGAAGGCCGTAGGAGTTCTTCACCTAAAGAATGGTGGGCGCCTTTCCAAGCCGGACCATCAAGCGGTAACGCGGCGCGTTCCAAAAGAACACGACGGGCCAACGTGTAACCATTTGAGCGCAAATTTGTTGAAGGCAAACCAATCAAAACATCAGATTCAGAAACCGTGCTGCCCGTGATAATTGCGTCGCGATCAACAATGCCCACCGCAAAGCCAACCAAATCGAATTCACCGGGTTCCATGGCGCCGGGATGTTCCGCCATTTCGCCACCCACTAAGGCGCAACCCGCTTGGCGACAACCTTCGGCCACCCCTTCAATCAATTCATCTATGTGATCGGGATCGAGACGACCAACGGCGATGTAATCCAAAAAGAACAACGGTTCGGCACCTTGGCAAACAAGATCGTCGACACACATCGCCACTAAATCAATTCCGATAGTGGAGAAATGTCCGACCGATTGCGCAACCATTGCTTTCGTTCCAACACCATCGGTGGAAGAAACCAAAACTGGTTGTTTGTAATGGCGAAGATCTAAAGAGAAAAGACCACCGAAACCACCGATATCGCCAATGACTTCGGGGCGAAACGTGCTGCGCACTTTTGCCTTAATGCGTTCAACCGCCTCTTCGCCCGCATCAATATTGACGCCTGCTTCGGCGTACGTTTCGCCTTTTTCTTTAGCCATCAACTTCTTCTGTCAGTTGTTCAATTACGACGTCGTTTGCTTTACGTTCCGGCATTTCCAATAGCGTTTTGCCTACCGAAGAGGGAATCTCCACGGGATAATTCCCCGTAAGACAAGCATCGCAGAAGCCAGCGCCAACGGCGCCGGTTGAAGCTAAAAGTCGATCAAGTGTGAGATAGGCCAGCGAATCAACGTTGAGATAAGCCCGTATTTCATCGATTGTCATATTGGCCGCAAGCAATTCACCGCGGGTGCCGG
>CAYOHV010000253.1:0-2476 GCA_964403825.1 uncultured Bifidobacterium sp.
GACTTCAAGACAGCGACTCTCAACTACGCGAACTTCCGATTACGGAAATCCAGGCCAACACCTATCAGCCGCGTAGCAATTTTGATGAGGAAGCCTTAACCAGCCTCTCGGCATCGATTCGAGCGGTGGGCGTTTTGCAGCCAATCCTCGTTCGTCAATTAGGTCCCGACTCCTATGAACTCATCGCAGGGGAGCGACGTTGGCGAGCCGCGCAGCGGGCCGGTTTACAGACCATCCCCGCCATCGTGCGGCCGGTTGAAAATGTGGCCTCGCTGGAACAAGCCCTGGTCGAGAATCTCCATCGCGAGGATTTGGGCGCTCTGGAAGAGGCCCAGGCCTATCAACAACTTATTGAAGAGTTCGGCCTCTCGCAGGAAGATGTTGCCAATCGCGTGGGCAAGAGCCGATCGGCCGTGGCGAACACCTTGCGCCTTCTCCAGTTGCCCGGCTCAATTCAAAAGATGCTTAACGATGGCCAACTTTCGCCTGGTCATGCTCGAGCGTTATTGGGTACGCCTGACCGAGCACTCCAGGAAAAGATCGCCAAGGCTGTCGTTTCTGAGAAACTCACCGTTCGTGATGTTGAAGAGCGGGTCAAACTCGCCGGCGGCAAGATCGATGAGGAGAAGCCTCAATCAGGATCCACCGGCGCAACCCGCACCGATTCTGTTCGGCCGGCCGCACTACTTGAATTAGAAGAGTTGCTCTCGGATCATCTCGACACTCGGGTCCAAGTGGCCATGGGAGCCCGCAAGGGTCGCATCGTGATTGAGTTCGCGCGGCTTGAAGACCTTGAACGTATTTACCGCGTCATGGTCGACGGAAAAAGCGCTGCAGAGTAAGACTTTCATCAGCCTCTAGTGGCCCTCTAGGGTTCTGCACAGCCTGTGTATAACCCTGTGAAAAAACACTGGGGGATTTCCACAGATTAAAAAAACCCCCAGCCATAAGGCCGGGGGTTTTTGCACTAAAGAGAGGCGAAGTCGAAAACGACTTAGCCAATAAAGGGTTTGAAATCGTCAAGCAATTGGGCTTTGCCCTTGGCTCCAACAACTCGAGCCACTTCTTGACCATCTTTGAACACGATCATGGTCGGGATACTCATCACACCAAAGCGGCGGGTGACATCCTGGTTTTCATCGATATTCAACTTGGCGACAGACAATTTGCCTGCTTGTTCTTTGGCGATCTCATCGAGGATGGGGGCCACCATTTTGCAGGGCCCGCACCATTCGGCCCAGAAATCGACGACGACAGGAACCGATGAGGAGCCAATCTGCTCATCAAAGGTTGAGTCGGTAAGCGTTGCAACATGTTCGGACATGATTCCTCGTTTACTAAGGGTTTTTACTGATTAGGGGTGAATGGGAAAAGAAAAAGAACCAACAACGGCGGGGGAGGACAGGCCTCGAACCCTAGATTACCGAACGGAGTTCGGTTTGCTGACTGATGGCCAGCAAAATTTCGCAAAGTTCACGCTACCGCCGGATTTACGCAACTCCACTCGCGTGCAGCGACTCCAAATAGCGCTCGCAATCGATTGCGGCCATGCAGCCACTTCCCGCCGCGGTGATGGCCTGACGATAGACGTGGTCTTGGACATCGCCGCAGGCGAAAACACCCTCGATGTTGGTATGTGATCCTCGCTGTGTAACCAGATAACCGTTTTCATCGGTATCAAGTTGGCCAAGGAACAGATCGGTATTGGGTCGATGGCCAATGGCCACGAACACTCCGGTCACCGCCAACGGACGTGTTTCACCCGTAACAGTGTCGGTGAGCGTCACGCTTTCGACAGTGTTTTCACCATGAATGGCCGAGACTCTGCTGTTCCAGGCGAAGTTGATCTTGGGATTATCAAATGCCCGCTGTTGCATGATCTTCGAGGCACGCAACTCTTCACGACGATGAACAATGGTGACGGTCTTGGCGAACTTTGTGAGGAAGAGCGCTTCTTCTAATGCGGAATCGCCGCCACCGACGACGGCAATGTCGTGATCACGGAAAAAGAAACCATCGCAAGTTGCGCAGGTTGAAAGTCCATGACCTAACAAACGTGTTTCTTCTTCTAAGCCCAACATCAACGAGCGAGCACCAGTGGAAACGATGACGGCATTCGCAGTGAAGGTTGGTTCGGCATTCGGATCGCCAATCCAAACTTTGAATGGACGTTGCGAAAAATCAACCCGTGACACCTTTTCCGTGCGAATTTCGGTGCCAAATCGCAGTGCTTGTTCGCGAAAGCGCATCATTAATTCAGGACCCATAATGCCGTCGGGCCAGCCAGGAAAATTCTCCACTTCAGTGGTGAGCATTAACTGACCACCTGGTTGATCACTGGTTGATGAAGGTTCACCTTCAATTAAAAGTGGTTGCAGGCTGGCACGGGCGGTGTAAATCGCAGCCGTTAAACCAGCAGGACCGGAACCAATGATGATGACGTCACGAACGTCTGACATGTTGCTCTCCAATTGTT
>CAYOHV010000254.1:0-2467 GCA_964403825.1 uncultured Bifidobacterium sp.
TACGGAAAACTCATTGCCGCGCATGCCGGCCGCAATTGTTCCTGCAATTTTCAGTGTTACCGGCGCCGACTGGGTATCGATGCTGCGGACGGCAAAACCATCGACGGCTGTGTTAGCAAAAGGTGGAACGAATTCATTGGCGACGATTGTTTCGGCCAAAACTGCACCAACGGAATCAATAAGGGCTACCGAAATTTCCGCGTTGCGCTGACAACGATCAAGAACAAATTCGCGTGCTTGCGAAAACGGAATCATGGCCGCATACGGTTTTGCACAAAATCGCGCAGAAACGCTCGAAATTCGGGACCTAAATCGTCGCGTTCCGAGGCCAATTCAACGGTGGCACGTAAGTAATCAAGTTTGCTGCCGATGTCATAACGACCTGATCCGATGATCCAGCCATACACATCCATATCGCCAATAAGTAACGCAATGGCATCGGTAAGTTGGATCTCGCCACCAACGCCTGGCTTCACTTGATCAATGGCGTCGAAAATTTCCGGCGTGAACACATAACGGCCCATCACCGCCAAATTCGATGGGGCTTCTTCTTTCGCCGGCTTTTCCACGATGGAACGAATTCGCACTAATGAATCTTCCAACGGTTCCGGATCAATTGATCCGTACGAAGAAATTTCATGTGGCTCCACTTCGGAAACAGCGATAACCGCGCCGCCACGCGTTTCATGCACTTCAATCATGTCGGCCAATGCGGTTGATGAAGATTCCATAATGTCGTCACCCAACATCACCACAAACGGGCTATCACCAACATGTTTGCGCGCCACCGAAACTGCATGACCAAGTCCAAGGGGTTCGCCTTGACGAACAAAATGAATTTCCGCCAATTCGGCAAGATTGCGCACATTTTCTAAATCTTCTTTTTTGCCGCGATCAGCGAGGAATGATTCCAACTCAACATTGCGATCGAAATGATCTTCGAGTGAACGTTTTCCTCGTCCCGTAATAATGAGGATGTCATCGATTCCGGAACGGACTGCTTCTTCCACCACATATTGAATGGCCGGAGTGTCAACGATGGGCAACATTTCTTTGGGTTGTGCTTTCGTGGCCGGCAGGAACCTGGTTCCCAAACCGGCGGCGGGAATCACCGCTTTTTTCACATTTGCCACTTGAACTCCTCGAACGTCCACCACCATTGTGGCGGCCGTGACCGCCTTTGCGCGCCACTTTCTCACTGTGTCGGATTGGCGACTTTCTGGATATGCTGGCACTCTAAGCCCCCGAGTGCTAACCACCCCATTTTTGACTATGCCTACCTACGACTACCGCTGCAAAGACTGCGGCCACGAATTTGAGGCCCACCAGTCATTTTCTGATGACCCGCTCACCGAATGCCCAAGTTGTGGCGGAACGGTGAAGAAGAAGTTCGCCGCTGTTGGCATTGCATTTAAAGGAAGCGGCTTTTACAAAAATGACGCTCGTGGTGGCTCCAGTTCATCATCGAGTTCATCGACGACGCCGAGCGCAACGCCGAGTTCAACTGCGGGTTCGTCATCGAGCGATTCTTCGTCGACTTCATCATCGACAACATCAACAACGTCGTCGAGTAGCGATTAAAGACGTTTGGCTTTCTAACGTCCGAACGGCCCTATAAAAGCCCAGTTCGCAGTTTCTATGGTGAACAATCGCCGTGGATATTTTTCGTTTTCGACACCGACGCCGACCGCGGTGGATCGCTCTTTTCGTGCTCACCTTGGTGAGCACGGTCATCACATATCAATCAGTATCAAACGGTCGTAATGCAGTTCATCAATGGGGGCCGAAACGCAATGTCGTCGTTGCATTAGTTGATTTTCTTCCGGGCGACAGAGTGAGCGAAAACGACATCCGCTTGCAACCACAACCCGAAACTGCTCTCGCAACCGATACAGCCTCATCTATCGAACAAGTTCGACAACGTTTAGTGACGGAAAAAATTGCCGCGGGTGAACCGATCTTGCAACGACGTCTAGCCGCCGAATCATTCGAAGGGACATCGGCCAAAGTTGCCGATGGTCGCAGCACGTTTTCACTTTCAGTAACTCGCGATACTCCCAATGTTGCCGTCGGCGATCATGTTGATGTCTTTGCTTTGAGCAGCAAAATTTCGAGCCGCGCCGTCATCGTTGCCAGCGATGACCAACGGGTGATGTTCGCGGTAGAGGCTAAAGAGTCCTCACTTGTTGCCCGCGCTCTTGCCGATGGCAGCGTGGTGCTGGCGCTAGTTCCATAACCTTCGCCGAAACGTGCGGTACGGTCGCAGCATGCATCGCCGCATTATCGCCAGCGTTCTCCTTGTTCTTGTTATGAGTGGAATGTTCATCACCAGCGCTAATGCCGAATCCACTTCCCCACCGGCGGCCGCTTCGGTGACGTCATCAACATCATCATCTTCATCAACAGACGATTCTTCGCTCGCGCAAGCGGAATCAGAGATGAATGTTTGGAAAGCATTTGTTCTCGG
>CAYOHV010000255.1:0-2430 GCA_964403825.1 uncultured Bifidobacterium sp.
GAAATTTCCCCTATGACGGTATTGTTATTTCGTGAATCCCCCCGAACTGGCCCCCTCCTGGTTTGTTGACGAAGTTCAGTCGGCCGAGCAGCGGCTGGCGCAAAGCCAAATGCCCTCCGTTGACGAAGAAGTCTGGCGTTATAGCCGTGTCAGCGAAATCGACTTAGAAAAATGGTCCCCAGTGACAAAATTTGAGGGCGAGATTCCCGCCGAAGTCTCGGCGCTGCTTTCATCGTTCGGTCATCTTGCTGGGACCGTTGTTATTCGAAACGGCGCGGTGATCGCCAGTCGCCTTGATGATGACTTAGTCAAAAAAGGTGTCTATTTCGGATCGGTACGCGCCGGTAATCACGAAGGTCTTATTGGTTCGGTAACGGGTGATGGCCCGGATTATTTCTCTTTAGCGAACCGTGCATCACTTGTTGATGCCGTGACGTTGCATATTCCAAAAAATGTTGTGGTCTCGGCTCCATTTTGTCTTGTCGATTGGATTGACGAAGACGGAGCCAAAGTTTTTCCTCGGTTAGTAGTGACCATGGGGGAGAACTCGGAAGCGCAACTTTATGAATGGCAAGGTTCGGCCGATGTCAGCGCTTTTAGTGCGCCTATCGCCGAAATATCTCTCGATCAAGCAGCTCGCTTTTCTCATTACACCGTGCAATTACGCAGCGAAAAAATTTGGCAAATCGCTTCACAAGTTTCTCGCGTGGAACGCGATGCTACGTATCAGGCCGTGAGTGCTGGATTAGGTGGCGATTACGCCCGTACCCGCACCGATTCACGTCTCGTTGGCAAAAACGCCACCGGCAATCTTTCGACGATGTATTTCGGAATCGATCGTCAAACTCTCGATTTCCGCACCTTCCAACATCATGATGCGGCCTATACCAATTCCAATCTTGAATTCTTAGGCGCGGTGGGTGGAGATTCTCGTTCGATTTACACCGGTTTAATTCGCGTTGAAAAAGACGCCAAAGGAACGAACGCGTTTCAAACCAATCGCAATCTCAAATTGTCGGAAACGGCTTGGGCCGAATCGGTTCCAAACTTAGAAATTGAAACGAACGATGTTCGTTGTTCCCATGCATCAACTGTCGGGCCGATCGATGAAGATCAATTGTTTTACTTGGAAAGTCGCGGTGTGCCCACCGATATCGCCAAACGGTTAATTGTTTCGGGGTTCTTCTTCGCGGTAGTTGAACAATTCCCATCGGAATTTGTGCGCGATCAAATAGCGGCGGCCATCGCCCAGCGTTTACAAAAGCAGGTGATCGTATGATGACGCGACTTTGTTCCATCACCGATGTCCCCACCGGTGAAGTACGGCGTTTCGAACTGGGCAACTTAGTAGTGGCAGTAGCCAATATCGATGGCCATTGGTACGCCATTGCCGATACGTGTTCTCATCAAAATGTTTCATTGGCGGATGGTGAATTGCAGGCCGGCACCCTTGAAATCGAATGTCCCAAGCATGGAAGTTGTTTCTCTTTAGAAACGGGTGTGCCTTCGTCTTTGCCGGCCACGAAACCGGTTGCGGTGTATTCGGTGCGACTTGATGGTGACGATGTGTATCTGGAGGTGGCCGAATGAGCGAATTACGCATTGAAGGCCTGCGGGCCAATGTGGCCGGGCGGGAAATTCTGCAAGGTGTCGATTTAGTTATTAAATCCGGCGAAGTTCATGCCGTGATGGGCCCGAATGGTGCCGGCAAGTCAACGCTTTCACATGTCTTAATGGGTAAACCTGGATACGAAGTGACCGGCGGTTCGGTCACGCTTGATGGAATTGATTTGCTTTCGCTTTCTGTTCCCGAGCGCGCTGTGGCCGGTTTGTTTTTGGCTATGCAGTATCCGATTGAAGTCCCTGGTGTAAGTCTCGATGACGTACTTAACGAAGCCACCGTCGCCCGCGGACGTGATCTGTCCGTTGTGCATGCCGAAATTCGTTCCGAAGCAGATCGGATTGGTCTCGCCACTCGTTTATTAGAACGCCCAGTGAATGTCGATTTATCGGGTGGTGAAAAAAAGCGAAACGAAACATTGCAGTTAGCGGTTCTACGTCCCAAGTTCGCCATTTTGGACGAACTCGATTCCGGTTTGGATATTGACGCGTTACGCGCTTGTTCTCGTCGAGTTGAAGAAGCAACCAATGAGTTCAATCTAGGTGTTTTAGCCATCACGCATTACTCGCGCATGTTGGAAGAACTGAAGCCCGACGTAGTTCATATTCTGGTGAAAGGCCGCATTGTCGAAAGTGCCGGACAAGAACTCGTAGCGCAATTAGAAAAGACGGGTTATGCCCAGTGGCAAGAGGATGAACCGGCACCAGCGTCGGCCGATCCATTTGCTGACCCATTCGCTGATCCGTTACAAGGTTTGTAATGAGCCCGCGTGACGCATTGCTGCCGGACGACGAAGTTTCGCAATGGTG
>CAYOHV010000256.1:0-2424 GCA_964403825.1 uncultured Bifidobacterium sp.
TCGCCGATGCGCTCACCGTTATAAAGCATGGGCGCTTCATCTTTTTCGCCTTCGCCGATCACCACGACACCGTCCATCGGCACCGTGCGCAGGGCTAAGCGCATGGCATCAACCGCGGCGCCATCGGCCCCTTCTTTATCGCCTCGGCCCATCCAGCGGCTGGCTGCAATGGCAGCCGCCTCGGTGACGCGTACGAGGTCAAGGGCAATATTTCGGTCGATCGGCACTTCAGTCATGGGCCGCAGGATAGTTGGTCGGCTCAATTCCGGCGCCGACCGCACCGAATTCAGGCCACGCCAGTACCCTTCGCCTGTGGTCCTCTTGGCCGAACTCGAGGTTTTTTGTTCCCGACCGCATGCGCCCACTCGCCGCGTAGCGCTGGGAATAAGCGCGCTTCCAGTGGAACCGGCCCCTGGTTATGGGGGAGTTTTGCTGGGCGGAGTGGTCGCCAATTTCATCGCCGATATTGATCCTGATTTTGTTGATGATTTACGTCGATTGACCAAAGAAGTTGAAACGGGTCGACGAATTGCGCAGCCCCGTCTGCGTCATCGTTTACAAGTCGACACCATTGGTTTGAACGCGGCCCGCCATCGACTTGTTGGTGAAGGCGAACGTTTGGCATTTGAATTCGACGACTATGGCGCGCCGGAACAACAAGTGTTGGGCGCGGTCTATGCGGTAAGTGAATTGCCATTGGGTTCGCGTCGTTCGGTGATGGATTCAATCCGGCGCGCAATTTCTTGGCGCGGTCCGATTGGCGCCGATCTCATTGCCACATTGGCGGGAATGCGCATTCATGCCGGTTCGTCAATGGCAATTGGTGATCCCACGAAATGGGCATTAGTGAAGTTGGGTTTTGTTGACAGCACATCGCCATCACCAAAAGAAGTTTCTCGTCGCTATCGCGAGTTATTACGTGAAGTTCATCCCGATCATGGCGCCGCCAATGAGGGAGCTGCGCAACGCATCGCCGAATTGGGTGAAGCGCGTCGCATTTTGACTGGTCGCTAATTCGAATACGCCTTTAGGCGATGCGATCACCGGGATTGAGTTCTTCTAATTCAATACGCGCTGTTTCTGGGAACGCGAACCAAACAACAAATAACAAAATGATCGGTCCGATTGCCGCCACGGCCATTGCGGTTCCAATCGAATCAAAAACATTGGATAGCCAACCCACCAGCAATAGTCCGACGCTGGAACCAAGCACACTCACGATTTGTAAACCGCCATTGGCGGATCCGCGTTGATGAGTGGGAAAGAGTTCCGGTCCATACACCGCTAAGGCCGGCACTGCGATGGCACCGATAAGCGCAGCGGCAATGGATGCGATCCAAAGGGGAATGCCAAAGACGAGATAGGAAACGACGGTGAAGAAAACTCCGCCAGCAATGCCAATAACGCCGATAAGTTTTCGACCCTTCATATCGGCCAAGCGACCGCCGACGATAATTCCAATGCCGCCCGGAGTATTGGTGGCTAAAACAAAAACCGCGATAAGCGCGCTGCTGTAATCGCGTTCGGTGCGCAGAAATTCATTGAGGAATTGCGCGGCGGGCGCTAAGAAACTCGACCATAAAAAACCAGCACAACCCAAAATGATGAAACGCCGCCAATGAAAATCGCGTCGGTTTGTAGAAGTTGTTGAGCGCGAAAGCGATCGCGTAAACCGCGTCGTTTCCGGTAATCCTTTGGCTAAACGCAAGCAGGGGATGATGGCGAGTAACGGTAGAACGAACGCAATACGCCACGCCCAAATAGCGGCATCGGCATAAAGAAGATTGGCGACACAAAGTCCGGCGCCTAAGGCGGCGGTCATGGTGATGACTGAAACTGCAAATGCTCGCGAACCGGCGGGCATTTCTTCGGCCAGCATCACGCCAATGATTATCGCCACCACAGTTGAAAGTGCGCGGGCAAACGTTTGCGCGGTGCCTAACCACCACATTGAAGGTGCCAG
This sequence comes from uncultured Bifidobacterium sp., assembly GCA_964403825.1. Taxonomy (GTDB): domain Bacteria; phylum Actinomycetota; class Acidimicrobiia; order Acidimicrobiales; family Acidimicrobilacustridaceae; genus Acidimicrobilacustris. The sequence continues at coordinate 1,964 of CAYOHV010000256.1, forward strand.
TGCGCTAGCGGCGCTTACTACGCATGCACCCACTAACGCCCAAAGCAGAATTTTGCGACGACCCTTGCGGTCGGCGAGGGCGGCAATAACAAATGAAAGTAAGACGCCTAAACGAACAGCCGCTAAGAGTTGTCCTTGATTAAGAGTTGAAGCATCAAATTGTTCTGCGGCATAGGTAATGGTTTGGGTTAGCAACGTGCCCAAGTAGCCGCCAACGAGGGCGAAAACGCAGAGTAATGAAAGGACAACCGCGGATTGTTCCGTCAAAGTTTGCGGCGGCGCCCACCACGGATGTTTGCCCGTTTGCGGTGGGCGACGTAAATGTCTTCGTAATGCGAAGCGAAAGAGTGGAGCCCAAACGGGAACGGCTAAGTCATAAGTGATTTTTTCTTTTACTTTGATGGCGCCGTCTTGCGGTTCCAGCGAAACATGTCGTTCCCAATGATGAAACGGTCCAACGG
>CAYOHV010000257.1:0-2417 GCA_964403825.1 uncultured Bifidobacterium sp.
TTGTGGTGGACGAATTGCTCATCACACTCGCAGCCGTTCCAGCTTCAACTTCACGCTGATCCGCATCACCTACAGCGGTGCAAGTGGGCGAAACAGCCATCTTGCTAGCGGGAATTGTGTTGTGAGTAACGGTTGTGCCTGATTTAGTGAAGTCCGTTAACGAGGCGGTCACTGACCATCCATCCAACGTACCGCGAGCATCTTTCACCACGACCTGATTCAGGTTGCCAGTTGACGTTTGCTCCGAACCATCCAAGGTCACTGCCGAAAGCGCGACTGCGTTTGAGGTTTGGCTAATCGTCAGGACACCAGGATTCACGGTGACGGTTATGATTTGCTTCACTTCGCAACTCGTTCCCGTGCACGCATTTGCACTGAACGTCACTGGTAAGCCAACAGCGGTATTGGCAACGGCCACTGGATTTGCACCAGCAGACGCAATCGTTACCTCTGAAGCACCAATGAGATTGGTTTGGTTAGACGTAACCGTTACTGATGTCGAAATCGTACCGGTACTCGTGGCAGTCGTAATCGACGGCAAACCAACTGGAGTTGTTCCGTTCAAAGGCGTAACGGCAACCGTCGCACCCGCATCGAAACCGGAACCAGTCACTGTAACCACAGTTCCTTGGCCGACCGTTTCAGTGGAGAGAGAGATCGCTCGACTTCCCAATACTTCCATCCGAACGTAAGCAGTCTCTGCCCCATCAGTGAACTTAAACATGCGCGTACCAGTTGTTGCGGTGGCACCAACTGTCAACGTTTTGGCCGTTGACAACAATCCACCACCAGAAGCAGCGGTTGTAATCGTGCCGGTCAAGCCCGTGCTGTTGCAGTTGGCCCGTGCGGAATCGCAAGAAGTAACTGTGAGGCTGGTCGATGCTGTCGGCCAGTTCGCACCGCTTAACACCATGGTTCCACCGGGACGAACTGCAGCCGTTCCAGTACCAGATCCAGTTGTCGAGTCGACTGCTACTGATGCCGGCGGTTTCATCTCAAACTCAGCGTGGATTGGATAGCCATCGGCGCTACCGTCAGCAGGTCCTACAGCAGTTGCGGGGCTAACGGCGATCGTGCATTTTTTGGTGATCGTTGCCGTGGTGGGAACACATTTGGCTTCATTAAGGCCCAACGAGTCGGCCACAACATTGATTCTCACCGTATATGACTTTGCCGAAATGCCGGCGCCGCCAACAACGCCAGCACCAGTGAGAACGCCACCGGAGCCATCATCGGCAACGGCGTTCAAACCGTTGGTCTTAAGAGGCAGAACGGTACCGATCGCATTGCCAGAACCTTTGCAGTTGTTGGCATTTGCAGGATCGCTTACGTTACCTGTGACTTGCGTTCCGTTCTTATCAACGTTGCCGCAAATTGTTACACCCAAAAATTCGCTTGCTGCGACGCGGGTGTTGGTAATTGTGACCGTGATTTCATCACCGGCTACGACTCCTGACGTTTTGCTAATTGATGCTGTTGACGTGCCCGCTGCTGAGGCAGTGGTTGCAGTCACAACACCAATGGCGGTTAGTCCGGAAAGTAAGGCCACAAGACTGATCATGGCGATCAACCTGCGGCGAATTGTTTTCATCATTTATCTACTCCAGCTTTCGCTTCTATTGAATGATTAGCAATGGAGGTCATTGCAATCGACGTTGCTAGGAAATCCGTAGGAACGAAAAGCGAAGCGTCAGCCGACACAAGCGACGTTGCGAAACGTTGCGGGTACCACCACATGTCGCTTCAACCCCCCGTTCCTACGGACGGAAATGAGTGTCGCGAAAATTTTTAACAAGCGCCTATCAAAACTGATTGATTTTTAGAGCGTTGACAATTATTGAAAAACGCTAAGGCAGGAACGAATAATCAAATTCCGGATTAACGGATTCGTCGTTGAAGTGGCGCCTGATGACAAATACAAGACAACCCATTATCGCATGGGCCAGATTTCCCAATTGGTGCGAAGCGATCCGGATAGGCAATGCCGCGTTCAATACGTCCGGCAAAGAAACATCCACATTCATCGCATACCCATCCGGAACGCGCAACGGGAAGTAAATGCACATCGGGAATACCAAATGAAGATGCGATTCGTTCGGGTGCAGCATCAACAAACGAATCAGTAAAAAGTTCATCTTCTAGAGCGTTATCAATTTCATTTACACGTCGGGTTAGATCGAGATCCCAGGCGAGCACCGCGCCCAATGTCGACAATGCAATGACATCAACTAATGCATCACTTTCGTTGGCCACTGCGAGATGCGATGCCAGTGATTGATCGAATGTAAGCAAAGCCGAATGAACACCGAAGACCAACGCGCCTTGAGCCGGAGGTCGACGTGTATGCCACAGTTCACCGTTCGCAAGTTGTTGCGCGCGTTTTTCCACTGCAGCAAACATTTCATCCGGCATAACAA
>CAYOHV010000258.1:0-2385 GCA_964403825.1 uncultured Bifidobacterium sp.
TAGTGCCGGCTATCGAATTAGCCATTGCTCGTTTTGGCGAATTGAAAGCGTTAGCCGAACAAGCGGCCACGCTGGAAGAACAACTTGAATCGCGCAAAATCGTGGATCGGGCCAAAGGTGTACTTATGGACAAACACGCCATGTCCGAAAGCGAATCATTTGCCTTTATTCGCTCCACCGCCATGAGTTCGCGCAGCACGATGAAAGTAGTGGCCGAACAAGTTCTGGCCGGCGAGTTACCGAAGAGCGAAGGTGGAGCATCGTCATGAGCAAGTTGATGTTGATTGATGGCAATTCGCTTACCTATCGCGCGTTTTTCGCTTTACCGACCGATATGGCCACGGCATATGGTCAAGTTACGAACGCCGTTTATGGCTTCACATCGATGTTGGTCAATTTGTTGCGTGATCATCAACCTGATCACCTCGCCGTAGTTTTCGATCGTCCCGAGCCAACATTCCGCCATGAAGCGCTTGATTCATATAAAGCCAATCGCGAAGCCTCTCCAGATTTATTGCGTCAACAAATGGGCATTGTGCGCGAACTGGTGGAAACACTTCGTATTCCGGCATTAGATCTGGCCGGATATGAAGGTGACGACATCATTGCCACGTTGGCGCGTCAAGCTGAAGAGCGCGGTGATGATGTCATCATTGTGACTGGTGATCGCGATAGCTATCAATTAGTTCGTGATCCGCATGTGAAAGTCCTTTACAACAAACGCGGTGTTTCTGATTACGCCCTTTACGACGAGGCGGGAATTAAAGAGCGCACCGGGGTGACGCCACGTGATTATGTGCAATACGCCGCGTTGCGCGGTGATACCAGTGACAATTTGCCGGGCGTTCCTGGAGTAGGCGAAAAAACGGCGGCCAAACTCATTAATCAATACGGCGGGATCGACGGCATTTATCAAAACCTTGATGACCTCACGCCCAAATTGCGTCAGAACTTGGCGGAGAACGAAGAGTTCGCCCGTCGCAATATCGACTTAATGACATTGCGCACCGACGCACCAGTTACGGCTGACGTGGACGAACTAGAGGTGGGCAACTTTGATGTCACCGAAGTTCGTCGCCTTTTCGATTTTCTCGAGTTCCGCAATCTGATTGATCGGGTACTTGATGTTTTCGGTGTTGAGGGCGGCGACACCGCCGAGAGCACCAACGAAAATGTCATTGCGGCCGAACTTTCCGATTGTTCAACGCCTACCACTGCTGCCGGTGTAGTGAACGCATTGGCGGATAGTGATGAACCGCTTGCAATTGCCGCCGCCTTTTCGCCAATTGATCCGCAACAAATCGAAGGTTTGGCATTAGTTACTGATGCCGAAACGGCGGATGTCGCTTGGATTGATGCCTCGGCGTTGAAAGACGCCAAAGTGCAAAAAGCTGTCAACAAACTTTTCTCCACTCGTCCGATCGTGGCGCATGACGCCAAAGTCATCATGCGCGGACTTGATCGATTTGGAATCGATATCCGCACGCTCGCATTGGACACGATGATCGCTGCCTATTTATTAGAACCAGCAGACTCCGATTATCTCCTTACGAACTTGGTCGAAAGATACTGCGATCAGCGTCTTTTCATCGACGAATCCGAAAACTCTGGGCAGTTGGATTTCGACGGTCAATCGTTAGCGGCGGCCGCGCAGTCAACGGCAACAATGGCGTTAGGTTGCGACGCTCTTTATGCGCCATTACAAGCAGCCTTAGTTTCTCGCGGCCTTGAATCGTTAAATCGAGAAATCGAAGTTCCCTTGGTTCGCGTTCTGGCGCGCATGGAAATTTTGGGTGTCGGTGTTGACGAAAAAGAATTACGTCGCTTACGAGATTCGTTGGTAGAGAAAGTTAATGCGCTGCGTATTCAAATTTGTGAAGACGCCGGCGAGGAATTCAACGTCAACTCCACGGTGAAGTTGCAGGAGATCCTGTTCACCAAATTGGGTTTGCCGCCGCAAAAGAAAACGAAGACGGGCTATTCAACCGATGCGGCCTCATTGGAAAAACTTCTCGGCGAGCATCCCATCATCCAGCATTTATTGGATTACCGCGAAGTGGAGAAACTTCGATCCACTTATGGAGAAGGTTTGTTGCAAGCCGTGCAACCCGATGGTCGTATTCATGCCACGTTTAAACAAACAGTGGCGCGCACGGGCCGATTATCTTCAGATGCGCCGAATTTGCACAACATTCCGGTGCGCACCGCGTTAGGTCGCGAATTCCGCAAAGCCTTTGTGCCGGCTCCTGGTTACACATTGCTTATTGCCGATTACAACCAAATCGAATTGCGCTGTATCGCGCATCTCGCCAACGATCCCGGTTTGATTTCTGCTTTCGAATTGGGCCAAGACATTCACAATGCAACGGCAGCGCGTGTTTTCTC
>CAYOHV010000259.1:0-2373 GCA_964403825.1 uncultured Bifidobacterium sp.
TTCGACTTCCGTTCGCCAACAAAGAAAAGAACGTCGATCCCCGACAATCCTTTTGGGGACGTTTCGCCGAAACAATGTCGAAGCGACCGTGGTTTACATTGGCCGGCGGAACGCTTTTACTTCTCGTTATCGCAGCACCGTTCCTGCGCATCGATTTCGGAATGCCCGATGACTCTTCTCTTGATCCGTCCCTTTCACAACGCGTGGCTTTTGAACAACTTTCCGATGGATTTGGACCGGGTGTAAACGGACCGTTATTAGTAGTGGTCGATTTGCCGAAAGGTGAATCGTTTCAGGATGCTCTCACTACATTGCAGCCGATTTCGAAAGCCGTTGGGGCGTTAGAGCCCGCAGGAACAGTCGACAATGTGCAATATGCCTTTGGTCCGATTCCGAATAACGCCAACAACACCACATCGGTGATCTATCAAATCGTGCCCAAAACTTCGCCGGATTCACCGGAAACGCGAACGTTAGTGAATAACTTGCGCTCGTCATTGCGCACCGCAACCGCATCAACGGGAATGCAGGCGCATGTTGGCGGCGCAACGGCCACACTTATTGATCTTTCCAATCGCGTCACCACCTTCTTGCCTTGGGTTATCGGTGTTGTCGTTTTAGGTTCGTTCTTGTTGCTCCTCGTTGTCTTCCGCTCAATCTTGGTGCCGCTAAAAGCGGCGGTTATGAATCTCATCTCCATTGCCGCGGCCTATGGCGTTGTCGTTGTCGTCTTTGAATGGGGTTGGGGCAAAGACATCGTCGGTCTTTACGAAACCATTCCGATCGTTTCGTTTGTTCCGCTCATCATGTTCGTTATCCTCTTCGGCCTTTCCATGGATTATGAAGTGTTCTTGATGTCGCGCATCAAAGAAGAATGGGATAAGAGCGGCGAACCTCGCACTTCGGTCATTCTCGGCGTAGCGAACACCGCCCGCGTCATCACAACTGCTGCACTCATCATGATTGCGGTCTTTGCCTCTTTCGTAACCAATGACAACCCAACAGTGAAGTTGATTGGCTTCGGCATGGCAGTTGCCGTTCTTTTGGATTCGACCATTGTGCGTATGGTTTTAGTGCCAGCCGTTATGGAACTGTTCGGTAAGAAAGCATGGTGGTTCCCCAAATGGTTGGAGTGGGTGCCACGCATAAATGTTGAAGGACCAAACGTCGCCCAAGAACCGTCAATGACCTCAACCGCAGATAAGTCGAGTCTCTAAGAATTACTTAGATCGCAACGTTTAACTGAGAAACAAATCCATCGTTGACGTTGCCAGTCACGGTTCCTAATTGCGATGTCCAACCATCGCGGAAAACCATGTCGTTGGCTAACGAAGAACCCGAGAGATTGCGGGCGCTTTGTCCATAGCCCGATGCGGCATAAACCTTTTCGCAAACATCTTTTGGCAACGCCATTTGTGATGTGGCGATTTTATTTTTCACATTGTTTGCTTTATCGACAGTGGGATACACCTCGAAATGAACATGCGGCCATCGTCCGGAATAACAACCAGGAAACGCGGTGACGAATTCGACCCAGCCATCGCTGTCGGCCTGACCAACGCCGCGCAAAAAGTTTTGATTCTTCACGCCATTTGAATACAGCGAGTATCCGCCATCGGCCGTGCAGTGCCAGACATAAAGTGCCGCACCCGCATAGGGCGAACATCCGTTGGCGGTGTTTAGAAGTTTGAAGCGCATGGTCAACGGAACGCCATTAGCCGTACCCGAATAAGGTCCGAAACTGGAACGGATATCGCGGCGAACAACGCCCGATTCACGCAGGACATCAGGGCCGTTTGAGCCGTCACCCGGAAACGGACCGGCCGTTTCCGAGGGAATTTTTGCGCAGGATGCGCCGACATCCGAACCGTTGGCCAACGTCGTTGAACTGGCCGGAGCAACGGTTGTCGATGATGAGGAATTCTTGGTTGAGACACCACAAGCTGCGAGCGCAACGGCGCCTAAAGCGCCACCGGCGAGCCACAACGCACGACGTCGGGTTACAACGGAGAGATCGCGGTGCAACCCGCCAAAATCGTCGTGTTCTTCTGCGGTGACTTCATTTTCATTCGACATTGATCTCTCCTTGATCGTTGATCAGTTTCACCGATCAATTTGAGAAATACGTAAGAAAATCCGAAGTCCTCGGTTATTGCGCCCAAATATTGGGCGCAAAATGCCGAATCAGCCTTTAGTGAATGATGATGCCGCGAATGTTTTTGCCGTCACGCATGTCTTGATAACCATCGTTGATTTCATCAAGGGTGTACGTGCGCGTGATCATTCCGTCGAGATCAAGTTGGCCCTTGCGGTACAACTCGGCCAAGCGAGGAATATCGGAACGCGGGTTGGCCGAGCCAAATAACGAACCAA
>CAYOHV010000260.1:0-2371 GCA_964403825.1 uncultured Bifidobacterium sp.
CGCTTTTCCCCTAAGGAGGAACAATGGAGTTAGGTAAAAAACTCCTCGTCGAGGCGATCGGCACTTTTTGGTTGGTCCTGGGCGGATGTGGTTCGGCAGTTTTAGCGGCCAAACTCATCAATGGATCCGACGGAGTGCAATTGGGCATCGGTCTTGTCGGCGTGTCGTTTGCGTTCGGTTTAACTGTCCTGACCATGGCTTATGCCGTGGGCCATATTTCTGGTGGGCATTTCAATCCGGCCGTAACGGTAGGACTTTGGGTGTCGAAGCGATTCCCCACAAAAGAAGTTCTGCCTTATGTCATCGTGCAAGTAATCGGTGCGATTTTGGCGGCATTAACCATTTGGTTAATTGCGTCTGGTCGCGCTGGATTCGATCTCAAGGTCGATGGACTTGCCGCGAATGGTTACGGTGAACATTCACCGGATGGATTCAGTCTTGGTGCGGGCCTTGTCACCGAGATTGTGATGACAGCTGGCTTTTTGTTTGTCATTTTGGGTGCGACCGCAAAGAAGGCTGTTGGTGCTGCGGCGCCGGTAGCAATCGGTTTGGCGTTAACGCTCATCCATCTCATTTCAATTCCGGTTACCAACACCTCTGTAAACCCGGCTCGTTCAACGGGACCGGCAGTTGTGCAAGGTGGCTGGGCGCTATCGCAATTGTGGCTGTTCTGGTTAGCCCCAATTGTTGGTGCAATCGTTGCCGGCTTGATCTGGCGATTCATTAGCCCATCCGATAGCCAACTCGATAACGAACCGGCCGAAGCGCGCGCGTTCTAAGAGTTAAAAAACGAAGTGAAGTGGCCCGACTTCGGTCGGGCCACTTTTCGTTTCGGTTTGAAGTTGTTTATTGCCTTAGCCAAAGAGCGGTGGCAATTGGTCATGCCAATTTTGTGCACCTTCAAGTTCACTGGCGAGACGAATCAATAAATCGTCGCGACCGGTGGCCGCAACAAATTGCACACCAACTGGTAATCCGCTTTGTGTCCACCATAAGGGGAGTGAAAGCGCCGGTTGACCAGTGACATTGAATTGCGCCGTGTATTGCATGAGCGCGGTGACGCGACCCAATCCTTTCTCAGCATCGGTAAGCCAACCCAACTCCGGCGGAATGCCGTTGATGACCGGCGTGACCAAAATGTCGAAACCATTTGGATTGAATTCGCTTCGCCACCACCACAACATGCGGCGGGTCCACTCTTGTTGCCAATACACCGCATCGAGATAACTCGGTGCTGAAACTGCATTTCCGAGCCCAACAAAAAATTCGTTACCTGATTCGATTTCGCCCACTTCATGGGTGCGATTGAGTTGGCCTTCCCAATACGCAACATCACGTGCCATATGCGCGGCGACGACGGTAACGAATGTGTCGACGAATTTTTCTTCGAACATTGCTTCGGGTCGCGCATCTTCAACATGGTGACCAAGTTGTTGTAACAAATTAAGTGCATGTTCAACACCGGCGCGCGCATCGGCTGAGGATTCGATATCGGGCATGGGCGGACTATCGAGATAGCCAATTCGTAACTGTTGTGGGTCTTTACCGATATTGGAAAGGAGTGGTTGCGCTGGTTTTTCGACAGGATAGAAATCACCGGGCATGGGGCCACTCATGACATCTAAGAACGCGGCGGTATCGCGCACGGTGCGTGACACCACACCATGCACCGTGGATCCGGCCCATGAATCAGAAACGTCAGGGCCGAGGGGAACAAGTCCACGTGTTGGCTTTAAACCGACAAGGCCACATTCACTGGCGGGAATTCGAATAGAGCCGCCGCCATCACTGGCATGAGCGACCGGCACCATTCCGCAACTTATTGCGGCCGCCGAACCGCCTGATGAACCACCGGTTGAACGGTTGAGGTCGTAGGGATTGCGGGAAGGACCGTACGCATCTGGTTCGGTGGTGATGATGGATCCGAATTCGGGAGTGTTGGTGCGTCCCAAAATGATGGCGCCGGCCATGCGTAAACGAGTGACGAGATAGGCGTCGTGATCAGCAACGTACCCTGCGTTTTTCAAAAACTGTGAACCACCGTGATGCGGTTCACCTTTTTGAAATGCATCAAGGTCTTTCACCAACATCGGTACACCGCGCAGCGGACCATCGGGAAGAACATCATCGTTGGCCGCTTCGGCCCGTGCTTTTTCAAAACGCTCGTGAATGACAGCGTTGACTTTCGGATTCAAACGTTCAATTCGTTCGATTGCTTCATCAACCGCTTCGAGCGGCGATTTTTCTCCGTTACGAATTGATTCGGCGAGGGAAAGGGCATCAACAAATTCCATGGCGAGACGCTATCGCCCGAAAAATTTTGATGCGCAATAACTCGTTATTTCGGATGTGTGCGAACGGCGGCAAAGAA
>CAYOHV010000261.1:0-2367 GCA_964403825.1 uncultured Bifidobacterium sp.
TCGTAGAACGCAAAAGATCGAAAAATAAGGAGAAACAAATGAAAGAAACCACCATGGGCGCGGCACAGCGCGGCGCCAATAAAAAGTTCAACGTAAAGACGATCGCAGTAGTGCTCGTCAGTGTGTTGGCGCTTGGTGCAGTAGCGGCTGGTTGTTCCAGTTCTTCATCTTCGGATGGCGGCTCGGCTGGTTCCATCAAAGTCACCAATGTGTTGGCCCGTTCATCGGCCACCGCTCAAGGAAATGGCGCCGTCTATTTCACTATTGCCAACTCGGCAACGTTGCCTGACTTATTAGTTTCTGCGTCGGTAAGCGACACCATCGCCAAGACAGCGGAAATCCACGAGACAAAGCAAACGGGCGGAATGATGTCAATGTCGCCAGTGAAAACCGTTTTAATTCCGGCCAACGGCACGGTTGAATTCGCACCCGGTGGCAATCACGTGATGCTCATGGATTTGGTTTCACCGCTTGAAGTAGGCAAAACCTTTGAGATGAAGCTCGGCTTTTTGAACGCCGGCGTTGTAACGGTCAAAGCCAAAGTCGTGGCTGAGTAGCCCAACTTTTTCCTTGAGTGTGCAGTCGGCAGCGATCGGGTACTACGGTCGCTGCCGATATGTCCAACGAATCCGTGCAACCACCTTCTGACGAAACGCCAGCCGAGAACTCGAAAAGTGACGCGGAAATCCGCGATGAACTTCCCGAGGATCTCAACGCGGCAGGATTTGTTGGCCCGTATTTATTCCCCAATAACAACCGACGAAAAATTCCCGCTTATCTCTACTGGGCGATGTCGGCGGTCTGTCTTGTTATCTGGCTTCTTCGTCGCAACGATGATCCGGTATTGATCAATCAAGGTGTTGTCATCGCCGCCATTGTTTTGGCTCTTTTAGGTTTGTATTCATTCGTTAGTGGTTGGAATCTCGACGTTGACGAAAACGACGCGTTAGTGGCTGCTACTCGACAAGTTGGTTTTCCCGTTGGTCATGCTTCGGCGCAAATGGGTTGGCGCGGTTTATTAAGTCGACCAACGTGGCGCATTTTGTTGTACAGCGCGGAAGATCCACCGGAGCGACGCGGTTTAGTTTTGGTTGACGGCGTTAAAGGCGATGTCATCGAATGGTTTGTTGAAGAGAACCCAGAAGATTGGACTGAGTTCTCCTCATAATTCCGCCAGAATCTTTTCGATTCTGCGCAAATTTCCTGCGCCAGTGGCCACGGCGATTTGAGCCAATTGCAAAAGTGACACTTCTTCGCCGCCCACTAATTTGCCGGTGCGATTCCAATCATTAAAACCAACGCCATCAATGAAGTCGGCTAACGAATTGGCGTTGTCATGAATTTGCGCCAAGACCGACGACAACGGTTCAACAATTTCTGATGCCCATTGACGTTGCGCCTGGTCAACAACGGCCGGATGCACGATGGTCTCGTCATGGAGACGAATATCGTTCATGGCTTTTTCGATTAAGGCCCAGGTGCGCGCCGTATCGGTGGCAACTTCGAGAGCGCTCACGCCATCACGACCGATCTGCGCCACTTTCTCGTCATTGGATTCATCGTCGATGGGGCGCAGCAACGCCGTATAGCGACGGGGCCATGAGCGCATGGCGATAACGGCATCATTTGGGCTTACCGAGGAGAATTCTTTGCCTGTGGCGGCCATGCGACGACCCTACCGGCCCAAATGATGGGTGGCGCAGCCCAACAGGGGACCCCTGCTAGCGTTTTAGCCATTCGCACGAGGTGCGGCACGTCTGACGGAGGAGATCGCCATGCTGGATGGGCGCTGGCGAACCAACATTGAAAACGGCCTGAAACCGGTGGGGGCAAAGTTGCTTGCCGCAGGTTTCACCGCTGACCGCTTGACGTTGGTTGGAGTCATCATGTCGGCCTGCGCGGCAGTAGCGATTGCTACTGGCCACCTTTCGTTGGGCCTGCTCTTTTTAGTTTTAACCGGTCTGCCCGATGCCCTTGATGGCGCGGTAGCCAAGGCTGCGGGAACCGCCGGTCCTCGTGGCGCCTTTTTCGATTCGGTCGCCGATCGAGTTTCTGATGCCATGTTGCTCGGTGGTGTGGCGTGGTACTTGGCCGAGACCAGCGGATCATTAGCGCCGCTTCTGCCGATGGCAGTGTTGGCCGCGTCGCTCATCATTTCTTATGAGCGCGCGAAAGCAGAAGCGCTTGGATTTAATGCGCGCGGCGGTGTGATGGAACGCGCCGAGCGCGTCATCTTGTTAGGTATCGGTTTACTTTTCGAAATGTTGTTAGTGCCGGTGTTGTGGATCATGTTGGTCCTCACGATTGTCACGGCCGTGCAACGTTTCGCCAAAGTTTGGAAGCAGGCATCGGTTGAACGTCCGGCCG
>CAYOHV010000262.1:0-2346 GCA_964403825.1 uncultured Bifidobacterium sp.
TTTACACAAATCAGTGAAAGCGTTATGTCCAGCACCACGCAATACCGCTAAACGCTTGGGAGTCGCTAACCAGTCGTAAACACTTTGCACAGTTGAAAGAGCAACTGTTTGATCAACTTCACCAGCCAGAAGCATCGTTGGCTTTTGTGGCGGAGCCTGATTGGCGTACTTCGCTGCGTTGTCGGCACCCGCTGTTGCCAATAACAACGGCGGTACACCCGCTTGACCGATGTAGGTCTTCACTGCTGGGTCGTAAGCAAACTTGCCAGCGGCACCGCCACCAGCGGAATGTCCTTCGGCAGCAACCTGGTCAAGATTCAACTTGCCTTTGAAAATTCCAGATTCATTTTCTTTGGTAAGACGCGCTAACGCATTCCGTAGATCCTGAACGTCTTGTTCAGAACGAACAACTCTTCCGAGAGAGTTTGCGGCCAAATCGCGTTCGATGTGATCAGGCGCAGCCGACACAAAACCCCAGGAGGCAAGATGAATGAGATGTTGCGACGCATATTCGGGATAACCACCGAATCCATGCGAATGAATTACGACGGGGAAATTACCTTTGGGATTGATTGGTGCATCTTTTGTTGCGTCAATCGGAATTTCCTGCACGAGTTCTTTAGGAATCGCCGCTCGCAATGCTGCCGGAAACGCATCCGAAGAACTGTATGAAGTGACCTTGGTGCCCTCGCTTAAGCGATCAGGGTCGGCCGGATAAAACACGTATGCCTTGCGGTCACCTAAATCGAATGTGGTGATACCAACTGGATACGGTCCGCGCTCTGAGTAGTTAGTGCCCTTGCTACTCGATGATGAACTGCCACCACAGGCTGCCGCAAACAACATGGCAACGAGAAAAAGTGACAGCACACCAAAACGTTTGGCGCCCTTTGATGCTGTATTCATTTATTCCCCCGAAGGTGTTGAACCTAACGTTTAGAGGCCTCACCGTAGATGCTTTTGGCCATCAAACTCGTCTCGACCGCCAATCTTTTCCGGTAGATATCTTTCATCGCTTCCCGCAAGGCATCGGAGACTTCGCCCCGTTGTTCTGCATAGGTGAACGCCCATTCAATAAGTTGGCAAGCGAGGCGGAGATCTTCATTCACTCCACCCACAACCGGCGGTTCGGTATCGGCCAGGGTCAAGGCTCGAGTCATGACCGGTTCGACGCCACCGGAAAGCAAAACGATCTCTTCTGCCAGATGGTTATCACGAGCTGGCTTTAAGCGAGCCGGGTTGCCGTCATACCAACCGCCATAGAAGCGCCAAATATTTCGCACGACAAATTCTGGTTCGTCATAGACCGGCTGCAACCATGGTCGTTCTAATAACGAATCAGGAACGCGCACCGTATGAATGATGTTGTTGAGCGTTTCGCCCGCATTCATCATGGCGATTGTTTGCGCAACAAGATGTTCCAATGCGCTCGCAGTTTCACCCAGCACTAATTGAATGCGATCAACACCATCGATCGGCAGACCATGGGCCGGCAATAACAACTCTGGTTGCAACGCGGCCATCTCACGTAATGCCACCGCCCAATCATGGGGAAAGCGCTGCACTTTTTGCGGGTTGCCCGCATTAGGAAAAGCCCAAATCAATAAATCGCCCATACAAATGGCGCGCAAATGCGGCACCCATGTCCAAGTGTGATCATCGGTTTCACCTCGTGAATGATGAAGTTCAAAGTGCGTGTCACCGATTGTTAGTGACATTGCATCGCGATAAGTGGTGTTTGGTTCGACGAACACACTGGGACCAAAAGGAATTTCCGCCACTTCTTCTTTGCTGGGCGACATTCCGTGCATCTTTGTGCGGCTGAACTGCCGGTTGTTGATGTGATTGTTGTAACCGCTCGTTAAGCGATAACGATCAAAACGTTCAGGCACCGCTTCATGCGAAACAACTTGCGGACGATTATCCCCGCGCACCAACGCTTCTTCAACGAAAATCTGTCCGCCACCAACATGATCGATATGCCCGTGGGTGTACACCATCGTGTTCACACGATCATTCGACCAAGTACGAATTCTTCCTAATGCGGCCGTCGCCATCGACTCAAGCGTGGTGTCAAACAAAACAAGTCCGTCATCGGTGCGAAAAATGACGATATGAGAAAACGCTTCCACCATGGCGACGTTGTCGGCCACTTCAGAAAGTTCCAATGTGATGCGATTTACCGGACCAAGTTCGGTCGGTGTTTCTTTTCCATCGATAAATCGGGCTGATAATTCAAGTAGATCGGCCATTACGCCCCTCCGAACATTTGCATCCACTCTTGAGCATTACGAGGACGAAACACGAAATTCACTCGGCGTGTTTCACCCATCGACGCATACGGCT
>CAYOHV010000263.1:0-2336 GCA_964403825.1 uncultured Bifidobacterium sp.
GGTTCAGTCGGCTAACCAGCCAGTGATCATGTCCGCCTAAAGTGCAGACATGAATCTAGGACGAGTTGGAATCTGGGCGTATCAACTGGATCAAGTGCCTTCAGCAAAGGCGCAGGAAATCGCGGCGGAAATCGAATCTTTTGGTTACGGCGCGCTTTGGATCCCGGAAATGGTTGGGCGCGAATCATTTGTTAGTTCAACGCTTTTGTTGGCGGGAACAAAGTCATTAGTGGTGGCGACGGGTATTGCGTCGATCTACGCCCGTGATGCACTTTGCGCCAATTCGGCATGGCAAACAGTGAGTGAAGCGTTCCCGGATCGTTTTCTTTTGGGCCTCGGCGTAAGTCACCAAGTGATGGTCGAAGGTTTACGCGGTCACGATTACTCCAAGCCTTATTCAACAATGGTGAGTTATCTCGACGCCATGGATAACGGTTTGTTTACGGCATCGCCCCCGACCGCGCCTCCGCAGCGCGTACTGGCTGCACTTGGTCCCAAGATGTTGAAGTTGTCAGCCGAGCGTGCTGCCGGTGCGCATCCCTATCTCATTCCGCCGGAGCACACGGCCATGGCGCGTGAAGTCATGGGCAAAGGTCCACTTTTATGTCCGGAACAAGCAGTGGTTTTAGAAACTGACGCAGCCAAAGCGCGTGAAATTGCCCGTGGTCATATGGCGATGTATCTCACGCTTCCGAATTACACCAACAATTTGAAGCGACTCGGTTTCGCCGATGATGATTTTGAAAATGGTGGTTCCGATCGTTTAGTTGATGCCATCGTGGCTTGGGGCGATGAATCGGCCATTGCACAACGCGTGAAAGATCATCATGATGCCGGCGCTGATCATGTTTGTATTCAAGTTCTGCCGGAAGTTCCGACCGATGCACCGATCGAGATTTGGCGTCGTCTCGCTCCCGCACTTTTAGGTTGAACATTTGGCTGCGATAACAACCCGCACTGAGCGACGCGCGGTTTTCGATGTCCTCATTTCGGCGTTACTTTTCGCGGCCTGCAATATCGCCTGGCGATTTGGAGATGGGGTAGCGCTTGGCGTCATTGCTTTTCGCGCTCTTTTTGGCGCGGCCGTAGCCGCGTTATTGGGTTGGCGAGTTAAAGGTGCGTCGTGGCGTCAGCCATTGCAAACAAAGAACGGAATCATCGCGGTTGTTATTTCGGTCCTCGGATTAGTGGCGGCCGGAACAATGTTTCGCACCTTAGATGGACCGTTAGCAGGGTTGGCCTTGGCAGCATTGCCGGCCGTTGCGTTGTTGGTGCGCGATCGCTCCGGTCGCTTAGCCACTTATTGCGCGCTGGGTTCATCAGTGGCCGCCATTGTTGGTTTGCTCATTGCCATTGAAGGTGAGTCGCATTCTTTAACCTGGGCCGCGGCCGGTTTGGCCGTTGCTTTCGTTGCCATTGATGTTGCGGGAATGCGCACAACTGAAATTGCTATGGAAGATGGAATTCATCCTTCGGCCTTCGTTACGTGTGTGATGGTGTGCTCGACCGTGGTGTTAATGCCTTTAGCGCTCGTCACCGGTTCGTTCGGTGACAGTTCCGTTATCTTCGGTTCAATTGGCGCGGCCTTAGCGGTGGCAATCTTTGGCACGGTTGGTCGTCTTTTAAGAGCGGAATCATTGCCGGCAGCTGGTGTGGCGGCTACCGCAGCATCCACGCAGATAAATGCATTGGCAACAGCCATTGGTGGCATCGTGATTTTCAGTGACGAAATTTCATTAGCGAGTTTGGTGGCCACTTTGGTGGCGGCGGCTCTTGGGGCAACGGCAGTTGTTGCCGCGGCTCATTGGCGTTTAAGCAGAAATCCTGAACTTGCGCTGCCGCTTGAGCCCTAAAAGTTGCCAAACTGTAGGAAGGCGAACGTCGGAGAAACCACCATGCCCATGCGTGAAGAGTGCAAACAATTTGAATCCCGCACCTATGCCAACGGTGAAACCGTGCGGAAATGCAATTTGGATTTAGCGCCGGAAGCTCCATGGCGTTGTCCCGATAATTGCCCCAAGTATGAGCGACGTTTAGCCGATGTTGATTGGCAACACGGTTCGTTGATTACACCGCCAACACCTCCCGAGCCCGAAGCCGAGGGGATTGCGGAATTGCTCGATGCCGCCGAAGACATTGTGAATGCTGCTGGTCCGCAGATCCTGGCGGAAATGGAAGAGGAGCAGCGTCGGGCCGGGGGAAGATTTAAGCGCTTCACCAAGCGGTTCCGTCGTTCCTAAGACCAGCAAATTTTTGGTCTTCGGACGGGGGAAATTTGGCCGAAATTTCCCCTATGACGGTATTGTTATTTCGTGAATCCCCCCGAACTGGCCCCC
>CAYOHV010000264.1:0-2326 GCA_964403825.1 uncultured Bifidobacterium sp.
TAAGCGGTGAACAAGCGAGCGGTAAATGTTGCCGCAATGGCGGCCTGTTCGGGAATACCCGCGGCCGTGAAACCGCCGATAAGACCTGCTTCGATAACACCGATACCTCCAGGTACCGGCGCGATGCCGCCAAGGATTGAGGCCAACGAATTGATCACAATGAGTTCGGCTAACCCGAGCGAGTGTCCATATACATGCAGTGCGGCCCACAACACCATGGCGTAAAACACTTGCGAGAGAGCGTTACCGCCCAGCATTTGTAAGCCCTTACGAGGGTTTGAGAGAACGGCTTTCAGGTTGTGACGGGCCGAGCGAATTTGGGGTGCCAAAAATCCGCCCAAACGTTTGCGCAAACTCGGTAATAGAAACGCAAAAGCGCAAACGGCAGAAACAATTGCGGCGACGATCAAAATCTTCCCGCCGATGCCTCCACCCGACGCTTTTGAACCAAAGGAAAAAGCGTGTGCGCCCAAAATAAATGACACAACGAGGAACAACACTTGCGTGATGCCAGAAGCAACGGAGTTAAGCAAACTCGATGTCACGGCCACGCCGGGAGCCATGCCTTGTTTTTGAAAAAAGCGCACGATTAACGCCATGGTGGTGACGCCACCACCGGCTAAACCGGTGAACTTTGTGCCGATTTCCAACATGATGACCGGACGTAAAGGAAGCGGTCGACTTACCGAACCTAAAAGCGAAAATGAAAGGCCGAGAATCGGAACTTGGGCGAAGACGATTACCCATGGAACCCACCACCAATTGGCATCGGTGAACATGGCCGACCAATTCACATCGGAGAACTGGCCGATGAGTAAATAGACGCCGAGGATGGTGAAGCCGGCGATTAAAAACGATGAAGGCGCAACTCGGCGTAGTTCAACCAACTTCGGTGCTTCGACGCCGGTTTCTTTACTGATGAGATCGCGACAGTCGCTGCAGAGTTTTCGTAATCCATCGACCGACTTGCGGTTACTGCGGGAAAGCGCGGTTACTTGTACATAAGGCAGCAGCGCAACGAGTCCTTCTTTTTGAAGTGCTTTTTCAGCTGAGGCCACTGCCTTTTCGACACCGATTTTTTCAGCCAAGGTGATGAGTAATGCCACTCGGTCTAATTCAAAGCCTTCGTCATCGGCATTGGTGTTCGCCGTTGAGAGATCAGTGAATTCACAACCATCTTGCGTTGTGCGAATGGCCCCAGACCACAAACTTCCATGGGCAATTCCGGCGTCATGCAGAAGTTTGAGTTGATTCCAGATGTCATCAAGATCGACTTGAGCAAATTCATCCGGTGAAAGCGAGTCAAGCGAGGTTCCCTCGCTGATGGTGGTGACTAAAACAGCATCACGTCGAGCGCCTAAATCGCCCGATGTAACAACGCGCGGCGCGCGCACACCATGTCGTTCGGCGAGCAATAAAACATAAGCATGATGTTCAATTTGCTGACGGTGAGTGATGGCAATGGTCGAACCGGAATCTTTAAACCAAAGAAAGCGACCAAGTTTCGAAAGTAATTGACCATCGAGAGCATCACGTCCGATGACCACGATTCGACAAAGGGATGAATCTAAACGGCCGACAAAGGCTTTCTCGCCCCAGGTCTGCACTTTGGCGATCTCGAGTTGGCTGACGTTGTAGCCATCGGCATTCAAATCATTTTCGATTTCTTTTGGATCCGGCATGCCGTCGGGTGATCCAAAGACAAGATGAACAATGGCGGCAATGACATAGGCCAGGGCAATGGAACCGAAGATGCCGGCGGGGTAACCCTCAGAGCGCGCCGTTGCGCTTAAAGCCACCACAATCAAAATTGTCATAAGCGCGCGACGTGATGGCCGAGTGATTTCCGGTGAGGCAACGAAAAACACGGCCGCAACAAAGACCAACCGAATTGATGGATATTGCGGGTAATTGGAAAGTCCCTTGGTGGCGGCATCGACCGAGGCTGGTGCATTGATGATTTTCTGCGCCAACCACGCCAATGACCATGCGGCGACACTCGTGACGGCTAATGATCCAATAAAGCGCGGCCGACGACTGGAAAGAGCCACGATCCACACCACAATGGCGGCGGCTACTAACCCCGCGCCGTTCATCCAAGTGAAAACACTTAAGACGGGATCGGGGAGAGTGGTGACAACCGAATGAACAGCGCGATCAAGTTTGCTGTAGGAGAGCGCGGCCAGCGCTCCAATGGAAAACACAATGATGCCGACAACGGCGCGCAAGACATCGGTGGGGCGACGATGTAATCCTCGGTCGGGAACGACTCCAAAGAGTGCAATCCACGTCGCTCGGGTGGGGAGCTGACGAACGGCCATCGTTA
>CAYOHV010000265.1:0-2315 GCA_964403825.1 uncultured Bifidobacterium sp.
TCAGTCAGTTGCCCCCGGAATCGAAATGAAGTCGGCATAAAAGATGCCGAGGGCAGCGGCAGTGAAAATGCCCGCCACAATCCAAAGACGAATAATGACGGTGGTTTCCGGCCAGCCCGCTAATTCAAAATGATGATGTAACGGCGCCATACGGAATATGCGTCGCCCAAACATGCGGAAACTTCCCACTTGCAAAATCACCGAAACGGTTTCGAGAACAAACAATCCGCCAATTAACGGGAGCAACAAAATTGTGTTGGTGCTTAACGCTAAGGCTGCAAAGCCAGCACCAATCGCCAGCGAACCGGTATCCCCCATGAAAATGCGCGCCGGCGCCGCGTTCCACCACAAGAAACCAGCAACGGCCGCGGTCATAGCCGCAGCAACGACGGCAATATCTAAAAACGATTGATCGCCATAAATCTCGTTATGACGAAATCCCCAAAAGGCAATGATGGTGTAGGCGCCGAATCCAAAAATAGATGCACCAGCGGCCAAACCATCGAGACCGTCAGTGAGATTCACGGCATTTGTTGTTGCATAAAAAACGATGACGGCGAGAAGCGCCCATCCGCCATAACGCAACCCGATACCGGGAAAGTCATAACGCGTGAGAGAAATGACGGTATCAACATTGGTGAAGATCAAATTTGAAACGGCGAACGCGATCGCTACTACGAGCAAACCAAATGTTTTGGCTCGTTTCGACAAACCTAAATTGCGTTCGCGAAACACTTTGATGGAATCGTCGATTAGTCCGACCAGCGCAGCACCGCAGATTGCGGCCATACAAATCAACCCGCGCCGCGTATAAACCGCACCGTTTAAATCACTAATCAACCATCCAACTAACGCGGCAAATACGAACGCCACTCCGCCCATGGTGGGTGTGCCGGCTTTCGTGATGTGACCCTGAGGGCCATCTTCACGAATCGGTTGACCAATACGTCGTTTTTCCAGCCAGCCGATCAAAATGCGCGTACCAAAAATTGAAATAACAAAAGCGATGGCCGCGGCAACCAAAAGACGAATCATTGTGCCGCCTCCAAAGCACGCCATTCCTGCTGGGCGACAATTCGATCATCAAAATCAACGACGTTCGTACCAATGGTTTGTGTGGTTTCGTGGCCCTTGCCGGCAAGCAGTACAACATCACCGGGTTCGGCTAGCTGTAAGGCCAACGCAATTGCACTGCGTCGATCTTCTTGGCGATGGAATTGGTCGGCGCGTCGAGAATGTTCGTTGTCGAATCCTTCTTGTATGGCGTCCATGATGGCGGCCGTGGATTCAGAGCGGGAATTATCTGATGTCACCACCACAACATCAGCACGTCGCGCCGCTACCGCACCCATCGCCGAACGCTTCGTGGTGTCGCGATCGCCGCCACAACCAAACACGACAATTACTTTTCGTTGTTCGGCAACAACTTCGTCAGCAGCCAACAAAAGTTGGTCAAGACCATCGGGTGTATGGGCGTAGTCGACGATGATGGAAAAAGGTTGACCGCATTCAACGCGTTCGAACCTTCCGGAGACCACAATCGGCTGCGAAAGTCCTTGTGCAATGACGTCGTCGCTAACACCCAATTTCTGCACTGCAGTTGCGGCGGCTAAAGCATTGGACAAATTGAACCCACCGGCGAGATCCAATTTCACGGCTTGATCGCGCCATTGAAACGTCGAGCCGGAAATTTTCATTTCCACATCGCTCAGATCTTCTAAGGAGAATCCGGTAGTCGGAACTTGCGCTGTATCAGCCAACAGTCGCCCGTAACTTGAATCAAGATTCACGACCGCTTGACGGCAATGCATTGGGGAGAACAGTTCCGCCTTCACAGCGAAATATTCTTCCATTGAATGGTGAAAATCGAGATGATCCCTGCTCAGATTCGTAAAGACCGCAACATCAAAGACGAAACCATCAACTCGATGCATTGCAATCGAATGTGATGACACTTCCATGGCAACTGCCTGCACCCCGTCGTTTCGGAATTTCGCCAGTTGACGTTGCAGATCAGTTGCTTCCGGCGTTGTCCGCGCGCCGGTAAGCGTGCCGAGGACTTCTGTCTTTTGGCCAGCAAAGCGCAAAACATTGCCGATAAGTGTGGTAGTCGTGGTTTTTCCGTTCGTACCGGTGACACCCACCATCGTGAGCGACGCTGCCGGATTGCCGTGCACATGGGCCGCAATTGGTCCCATTGCTTTACGCACATCGCTAACAATGATTTGCGGCACCGAAACTTTTAGTTCTCGCTCAACCAGTAACGCATGCGCGCCAGCAGCAGTAACGGCGGTGGCGAAATCGTGAGCGTCGGC
>CAYOHV010000266.1:0-2311 GCA_964403825.1 uncultured Bifidobacterium sp.
CCTTCGGCCGCCGGAATTCCTGATTCCGGAACACCCATAACCAAATCCGCTTCAACGGGTGCTTGATCTGCAAGTTGTTCACCCATGCGCACGCGGGCTTGATGCACACTTTGGTTATAGAGGCGCGAGTCGGGTCGAGCGAAATAAACAAATTCAAATAAACAAAGCTTGGGATTAATAACACTCGGATCAAACGCCCGAATTGATCGATAGCCCGTGGCATCAATCACGATCATCTCGCCCGGATCTAATTCACGCACAAGATGAGCGCCAACAACATCAAGGGCCGGGCTTTCCGACGCCAAAACCCATCCGCGATCGAGTTTGCCGAGGCAAAGCGGACGAAAACCATTCGGGTCACGCACACCAATGACATGGCCTTCGTCCATAGCGACGACGGAGAATGCACCTTTTAATTTGGGCATCACCGCCAACATGGCCCGTTCAAGCGCACGGTGGTCCGAAGTTTGTTCAGGATTTTTTGCTAATTCCGCGGCGATCATTTCAGCCATCACATCGGAATCAGAAGTGGCCATTCCGGGCAACATCCCAAGTTGCTCTACAAGTTCGGCGGTGTTCACCAAATTGCCGTTATGACCAAGCGCGACAGTATGTTCACCAACATCGCGATACACCGGCTGCGCGTTATGCCAAACACTCGAACCGGTTGTTGAGTAGCGAGTATGACCAATGGCTAAGTGGCCCGGAAGGCCGGCCAAGGTGCGGTCGTCGAATGCATTTGAAACTAAGCCCGTGTCTTTCACCACAGTGATGGTGTCGCCATCGCTGACCGCCATACCGGCGGCTTCCTGACCGCGATGTTGCAATGCATACAAACCTAAATAGGTGAGGTGGGAAACCGGTTGGCCCGGCGCGTACACACCAAAAACACCGCACGCTTCTTTCGGCGTATCTCCATCGGGGTCGGCGAGCATCTCGGCCGGAATGTCCACTCTGTCAGCGTACCGAAACTCACCCACTGAATTCATTACTGCGCGGTGCCGGAACCTAAAGCGGAATCAAGACGATCGCTAAATGCGGATTGCAAGACTGAAAGTTCACAATCAATAAGACCCTTTACCGAGAATCGTTGCCCGCCGGCAACACCAATCCGCGCCAGGGGCACTCCGGCTTCTTGGCAAACATTTTCGACAATCGACATTTTTTCCGGTTCCACGCAGACCACAACGCGTGAAGGTCCTTCACTGAACAACTCGTTCGCATTCGCAATACGCGCCGCGTTGACACCAATACCTGATCGCACGGCCATTTCCGCTAAGGCAATTCCAACACCACCGTTGGCAACATCATGAATTCCCGCCACGACATCGCCACTCACAAGAGCACGCACAACTTCAGCCACCGATAAATGCATTGCGACATCGAGTGTTGGCAATTGGCCTTCAAAAACATCATGCAAGCGCGCCCAACGAGAACCGGAAACCTCATCGCATGGAGGTCCGATAAGCATGAGACGTCCGCCTTCGACTAACCGAACTCCTTGCGGACGACGTTCAAGTGAATCAATAACTCCCACCATGCCCACCACTGGCGTGGGATCGATGTTGTTTCCTTGAGACTCGTTATACAAACTGACGTTGCCACCAATTACCGGAACATTGAAGGCGCGGCATGCTTCGCCCATTCCATCGATGGCTTCGGAAAGTTGCCACATGACTTCGGGATATTCCGGATTACCGAAGTTCAAACAGTTCACAACCGCTAACGGTCGTGCACCGACACAAGCCAAGTTCAAAAGTGATTCGGCCACGGTTAATGCCGTACCTACGCGCGGATCAATGGCACACCAACGATGATTGCCATCAGTGGTTAAAGCCAAACCGCGACCGGTATCAGCCATTGTTATTGGATGTTTCAACCGTAAAACAGCGGCATCGCCGCCAGGTCCTTCAACGGTATTCAAAAACAATTGGTGGTCATACTGCGACCACACCCATTTCGTATCAACTAACAGTTCACATAAATCAGCAAGAACATTCGCAGAAGAAACAGATTTCTTTTCACCTAGTTGACGTAATTGTTCGTTCCACGCCGACGGCGCTTGACGCGGTCGATCGTAAAGAGGTGCATCTTCATGTAACGATGCAGCCGGAATATCGGCCAAGACTTCGCCATCGAAACCGTTCATGATGCGCAATCGTCCGCCATCAACATCGCCAGTGGCCGGACCTGGTGTGACTTTGCCAATAACAGTGGCGCGCACTTCCCATCGTTCACATATTTCAATAACGCGATCCAAACCATCAGGTTCAACAATGGCCAGCATTCGCTCTTGACTTTCCGAAGTCAT
>CAYOHV010000267.1:0-2302 GCA_964403825.1 uncultured Bifidobacterium sp.
GTTCCTGTGCCCGCAAGGGTGTGGGGGTTCAAGTCCCCCCTCGCGCACAACTCGGCCGGGCTCGAATCAGGGCCAATTGTTAGAATTTCTAAATCGACTACGAAATGCGACTACAGAAATTCATTGAATCGGAACACCATGACTTCGTCGCGGAGTTTCTGCCGCGATGGATCGAAATCGTTGGTCTACCTATTGACCAATTGGGAAAGAAATGGGGGATCACAATCCCGGCTGAAACGGGGTCACCGTTAAACATCAGAATCAATGTTTGTGATGTCGATCTGATTTATTTACGACTTTTTGAACATGATGATCTAGCGGGATACGTCAATATCGCTCGAGACCTCGACCTAGAGGATTGGCTTTTAGAAATCATCCATCCTGAAGAACTTGGCGGCGATGTAAGTAAAAAACGAATCTGGTACGAGGTTCCAATCACGCGTGAACGTCTCGAGTTCTTCGCAAACGACAGTTCTCTTAATGCGAAATATTTTCGGAATGCCGCTTACAACTACGTCCAACGAAAATTGGAGCGTGGAAATTCAATGTCGGAAAGATATAACTATCCAAATGTGGCTGATTATTTTCGCGAATTTTTCTTCAAAAATTATTCTCTTGGACCTGTTCAATCGCGTTCCACAACGGCAAATGTCGCCGGTGAACTAAAAATCAATAGCGACAATGTTGATCTACTCATCGGACTGGTGAGTGCCGAAGAAGGACACCCAGTTTTAACAAGCCATATGCGACGGGAACGAAATCGGGGGCTCCGCTCTAAAAAACTGGACGAGCAACGGAATAGCTCCAGTGGGATTAGATGCAAAGCTTGTAACTGCGTTCCAGATGACATTTACTTCACCGATGAAATCGTAGAAGTACACCATAAGGTCCCTCTCCACATTTCAGGAAAGACTGAAGTAAGGCTCCTCGACTTGGAAGTCCTTTGTCCAAATTGCCACTTCGCTATTCATAAATACAACGCATCAAACCCAGACGTCGAAGCTTCGCCAGCCAACAACTACGCGCCAATTTTCTCGGAAACGTTCCAAAACCAACGCAACAAGCAGAAATGACTTTTTGACGGTCGAATTGGTGACAAAGTATCGGTAATGACTAGTGCGACCTCCCGTTTAAAAAGCGCTCTCAGCCGACTGAAGCCAACGCCAGTTTCCTGGGAGAACTCGGGTCGCAAGCCACAGGTATCTTTGCCCCTCGCAGACGGCGCCAATTGCAATATCTGCGGCTGGCGTGGCGAATCGTTTGAGGGCACGCAACATTGCGAGTCGATGCGCTGTCCCCAATGCGGAAGTATCGGCCGCGATCGATTCCTTCTCTATTCGTTCACCACGCGCCTTCCCTATCGAAAAGGTTTGCGCATCTTAGAAACATCGCCGCGACTCGATGATCGTTATCGCACGATGATGCGAAACGTTTACAAATACACCGCAAGCGATTTCGATCAGTCCGCACATATCGGCGACATTCAAATTGATCTTCAAGACATCAATCTTCCCGACTCGTCGCTGGATGTAATGCTGAGCCCGCATGTTCTTGAACATGTTCCCGATACAGCAAAAGCATTGCGGGAAATCCATCGTGTTCTCGACACCAACGGTCGTCTCTATTTACAGATTCCTCTTCTGCAAGGCATGACAGGTGTGCCCAGCGAACCGGAATTCCATGGCGATAACACCCCGGTGTTTTTTCGCTTCGGCGTTGATCTCACCCACAAACTGCGCGAACACGGTTTTGCAACGACGATGTTGGTGACACAACGGTGGCGCAATGTTCTTGCCGGCGATGCTGCACTTGAAAATGTGGGCGACGGCGGAGGCGGAGAGTTTGATTTAGTCGACATCGTGGCCGCGGCGAAACAACAACTTTCTGTGAATGACGATGTTGTTGCCATCGCTAACGACGATGAAGCAAACAAACTCGGATTTTTACCGGCCGGCCATTACTGCACGTGGGAATGCATTAAGCAGTAGTTGCGCAACAATTATGAAAGCGTCATTTTGGGCGGTAACTCTGGATAAGTGGCAGCCAGAAGCGCAACCCATTCTTCGTTTTCGAGCCGAGCGTTTTCCTGCGGAAACTCAATTCCACGTTGCTGCAGATCAGCCAGAAAAACTTCGGTGATCTTTTCGATCGTTAAACCGTCAATGGCATTCATTACGGCATGCTCTTCAGTTTCATCGCGATAAATATCGGCTTTCCAAGAAACAGTGATGCGTGCTTCATCATCAAAGATGCGGGAAATCACATTGCCGTCGGAGTCGATGATGTTCCACGCCCCATCGCC
>CAYOHV010000268.1:0-2288 GCA_964403825.1 uncultured Bifidobacterium sp.
TTGCGTATCCAAATACACGCGCAATGTGCTCGGCCAATAGTGATGGTGCAGCCGCCGCTGTTGTTGTTTCCGGCGAGCGTTTGCGCAAGATGTCGAAAGAACAACAGCGTCGTGCCGTGAAGATTTCTGCTTCCGTTCTCACCACTGATCCGTGGGAAGAGGGCTGCCAAATTCTTCCGAACGTCAACACGTTGACCCGAAATGCTGCTCGCACTGCCTATGAGCAGGCCGGCGTTTCACCGGCTGATTTGGACCTGGTTGAATTGCATGACTGTTTCGCCACGGCCGAGTTAGTGCATTACGACAACTTGATGCTCTGCGAAGAAGGCGGCGCCGTCGACTTCTTCGAATCCGGCGCAACTTGGCGCACTGGTTCCACTCCCGTCAACGTTTCGGGTGGTTTGGAATCGAAGGGTCATCCCATTGCGGCAACGGGTATTGCCAACATTTGGGAGATTTGCCACCACTTACGCGGAGAAGCCGGCGATCGTCAGATCGAAGGCGCAAAGGTCGGGCTCGCACACGTCATTGGTCTTGGTTCGGCCTGTGGTGTGCACATTCTTGAAAAATCCGGCCTGTAGTACATGGCATCGCGACTCCCGGCGCCCGAACGTCGTCAGCAACTGTTAGAGACAGCGCTGGCGATTTTCGCGCGTCTGGGATTTCGCGACGCCTCAATGAATGACATTGCCGAAGCCGCTGGCGTAACAAAGCCGGTGCTGTATCAGCATTTCACTTCGAAGCGCGAGTTGTTTATCGAAGTACTCACAACGCTCGGCGTGAATTTAAAAAATGAAGTGAATCAGGCTGTTTCTTCTCATGAAGGCCCACGTGCTCGCGTCGAAGCCGGCTTTACTGCGTGGTTTCGCTGGGTCGATCAAAATCGCGATGGATTTAGCGTGCTCTTTGATGCCGAGACCCGACGAGATCCGGAATTCAATGAATTGCGCGTACGTTCACAACGTCAAATGGTTGATTTGGTTGCGGGTTTCATTGTGGTTGAGGGCATGGACGACGATCACCGACGCTTATTGGCTTACGGAATCGTCGGTATGTCGGAAACAATTTGTCGTCGTTGGTTAGAGAAAGAAATTGATCTCACCGCTGACGAATTAGCAACGCAAGTATCAACGTTTGCATGGACTGGTTTGCGCGGCGCTATTTAGCGATCCGCTTAACGCCCGTTTTCTAAATCTTCTCGTTCGGCTGCTTTTACGGCGTAGCCAAAAACGATGGCGGGAGCGAGAAGGAATGAGCCGATCACCATGGCAATGATGATGATGTTCACCAAGGTTGAGGTGAAAGATCCAAAGAAACCGATGAAAAACACAACGACCGCTATAGCGAAAAACAAATAGCCAATACGCTGAGCCAAGTTACAAAGGCGAGCGATGCGTGCTCGACGTACTCGGACGGGATCAGTCACTAGGATCCTTTCGTGCGTTGGCGATGGTCGGAATTGGATTAGGCAGGCGATCACGTGCGTGTCATGTTGGTAGGAACAGAACTTTGCCCGTTAGAACGCGGTGCCGGTGGTTTAGAAAATCTTGTTGTTGGCTGGGCCAACGAGTTGAGCCTAACCCACGATGTCCTTCTCGCCTCGGCCCAGCCCACGTCCGTTAGTGAACTTCAGGTTGAAGTATTTCGCTCGCCAAGCGAACTGGGTGAGATCGCGAATAGTCAAGATGTGGATTGTGTTGTTCTAAATAACCGACCGCAATGGGCGCATTTTTTGCCGTGTCCGAGCGTGGGTGTTTTTCATAACGATCGTCCGGCATGGTCGACGCCGGATTTCGATGCCGAAGACTTATCAGCGGTACAAAACGCGCTTTCGTATTTGCATCGCAAAAGTGCCGTGAGCGCGTATTTGGCTAACAAACTCAAAACGGATTGCCATAGCGACTTTGCCGTAACAACTCCTTTTGTTGATGCCGAGTTTTTAACTCCGTTGGCCGAAGAAAAGAAGTGGCCGGTGCTCTATTCCGGCCGTTTGTTATGGAAAAAGGGAATCGCTGAAGTGTTAGCGCTGGCGGCTGATCCCAAAATGGCAACCACCACAATTGCCATTACGAATTTTCTTATGCCTTGGGGTGAACCGACGGCCGAGCATCGCGAAATTCATGCCGCCGTTGCGCAACTACCCAATGTGGTGTTGATCGATCCGCCGAGTTCTCGAAAGGAAATGGCTGCGGTATTGGCCAGCGCGCAAGTGGTCATTGTGCCTTCCCAATGGCAAGAGCCTTTTGGTTTAGTGGCCTTGGAATCGGTAGCCGTTGGAACGCCCGTCG
>CAYOHV010000269.1:0-2277 GCA_964403825.1 uncultured Bifidobacterium sp.
TTAGCGATATTGAACAAGCACGCGAATGGGTAGCCACACTTTTTGATTTTCTTCCTTCGCATAATGACGAACGCCCGCCGCGCATTGCCACCGATGACGATCCTTCTCGTCCCACACCCGAAGCCGGTGCCGTCATACCCGCTACACCAACCGGCTCATACGACATTCGCACGGTGATCGAAGCCGTTTCTGACGACAACATGTACGTCGAAATCAAAGCGCAATGGGCGCCCAACTTGGTCACTGCGTTCGCCAGCATCGATGGCAACCCCGTTGGCTTTGTGGCCAATCAACCCTGCGCTTTGGCCGGCACACTCGACATTCCGGGCTCGCAAAAAGGTGCACGCTTTGTTGCATTCTGCGATGCGTTCAATATCCCTTTGATCACACTCGTCGATACGCCCGGTTTCTATCCCGGCAAAGATCTCGAATGGCGCGGCATGATTCGCCACGGCGCACAAATGGCATTTGCGTATGCGCGTGCCACCGTGCCCCGAGTCAATGTCACATTGCGTAAGTCATACGGTGGCGCCTACATCGTTATGGACTCGAAACGAATGGGTAATGACATTGCGTTGGCTTGGCCGACCGCCGAAATCGCCGTGATGGGCGCGAAGGGTGCAGTAGAAATTCTTCATCGCGGAATTAGCGACGACGAGCGAGCCGAATTGGAAGCGGCCTATGACGCTCGACTACTCAACCCCTACATTGCCGCCGACCGTGGATTCATCGATGCCGTCATCGAACCGACAGCGACCCGCCATGAACTGGCCGCTGCCCTCAAGGTTCTCGACGACAAACGAGAGACCTTGATGCCTCGGTCACACGACAACACTCCGCTGTGACGGGTTCGGTTGTTATGCCACTAGGCTGCGGACGGGATCCAAATTTCAGCGTCAGGAGTTGTAGTGGCAGAAAGCGTAACGATCACTGATAACCGCACCGGGGAATCGGTAGAGATCCCGATCGTGAATGGTGGCGTCGACGCCGCAGCATGGTCGAAGTTAATGCCCGGTGTTTGGTTTTATGATCCGTCATTCGGTGTAACCGCCGCAGCGGCAAGTTCAATTACAGAACTCGATGGTGAAGCGGGAATTTTGCGTTACCGCGGATATCCCATCGAACAACTCGCTGAAAATTCCACGTACTTAGAAGTTGCCTACTTACTTATTCATGGCGAACTTCCCAATAAGCAGCAATACGACGAGTGGGTACACAACGTCACGTACCACACGTTCATTCACGAAAATGTGCGCAAGCGTTTTATGGAAGGTTTCCATCACGACGCGCACCCCATGGGCATTCTCGTTTCAACGTTGGCTGCCCTTTCCACGTTCTATCCCGATGCAAAAGACATTGACGATCCCGAAGTACGTCAACGACAAATCATTCGTTTGATTGCCAAGATGCCAACCATTGCTGCCGGTGCACATCGCCACAGTGTTGGTATGCCGTTCGTTTATCCGAACAATGCGCTCGACTTCACCTCGAACTTCCTTTCCATGATGTGGAAGGTTGCCGAGCCAACCTATGAAGCCGATCCCGTATTGTCGCGTGCACTTGATGTGTTGTTCATCTTGCATGCCGATCACGAACAGAACTGCTCAACCACCGCCATGCGCGTTGTTGGTTCTGCCCATGCTGATCCGTACAGCGCGGCCGCTGCAGCCGCCGCTGCCCTTTATGGACCGCGTCATGGTGGAGCAAACGAAGCCGTCATTCGCATGTTGACCGAAATCAAAACTCTTGATCAGGTTGAACCATTCATTGCTGCCGTAAAAGAAGGCAAGGGCAAACTGCAAGGGTTCGGTCACCGCGTCTACAAAAATTACGATCCTCGGGCCAAGATCATTAAGCGCATCGCTTATGACGTGTTTGAAGTAACCGGCAAAAACGAATTGCTGGACATTGCTCTCAAACTCGAAGAAGTTGCGTTGGCCGACGATTACTTCGTGAGCCGACGTCTCTATCCAAATGTGGATTTTTACTCCGGCCTCATCTACCAAGCCATGGGATTCCCGCGGGATATGTACACAGTGCTGTTTGCTATTCCCCGTGTGTCGGGATGGTTGGCGCATTGGCAAGAGATGCTTGAGCAAAACACCCGCATCGCTCGCCCACGTCAGCTCTACACCGGTTCGGAAGTTCGCGACTACGTACCGATGAGCAACAGATAAATCAATAAAAAAAGGAGTGGGAAATGACCGAGGAAAAGGTTCACTACCGCTCTTGCCCACTATGTGAAGCAACCTGCGGATTAGAACTCACGCTGCGTGA
>CAYOHV010000270.1:0-2274 GCA_964403825.1 uncultured Bifidobacterium sp.
GAAACAATTCCAGATGTCACGGTTTGGGTCAGACCATAGGGACTGCCAACCGCAACAGTGAGTTGACCGACATAAGGCTTTTCTGTTGCCAACGTGGCCACGGGAAGATCAAGTCCATCAACTTGGACAACCGCGATATCAGTTCCGGTATCTGTTCCGATGACGCGTCCTTGATACGTCTTGCCGCTGGCGGCGCGCACTGTGACGTTGCGTGAGGTACCCACAACGTGAGCGTTCGTCATAATGCGATTCGGTTCATAAACAACACCCGAACCTAAACCGCCAGAAACATCGATTTGTACCACTGAAGGGCTAACCACTGATGCTGCATAGGCAACTGGTTCAACAGCCGGATCAACTTTGATTGTGGGTGCAGCGACCGATGATCCGGAAATAACTGTTTTCGATTCATCGTCCAAAAGCGAACGCGCGCCGAAACCTAAACCAAACAATCCAAGTACGACAACCATTGCTACGACAACTCGTCCTAAACGACGAGTAGACCTATTTTGTGTTGCACTTGCAGCAACCGTTGCACTCGACATCGTTGATGCCGACGGCGTCGTTGTGGCTTCAAATGAAGATGTTGATGCGTATCCCGATGAATACGGTGACGATGAATACGACGACGAAGTTGGTTCGTTCGTGTACGCGCTTGTCGGCGGAACCTCGGCGGCAGTTTCATCCGCGCTCGGAGTTGTCGAGGGCGGGAGCGGCGGGGGTGGTGGGGGTGGTGTAAACGAAGGCGGCGGCGTATAGGTCGGCGGCGGAGTTGGCGGAACCGGAGGCATCGACCAACTCGGTGTCGACTCGTTTTCATTTTGGGGTTCTGAATCCCACGACATGGGAGCTCCTTCATTTGAATTGCTCGAATTAAATGTTACGGAGAAAGGTAAGAACTTCGACCGAAAACGCGCCGAAAGAAAAACCAGTTAAAAATCACAGCGAAAATCAAACGGAAAGTGCAGGAATCCAAAGGGCAAATGCCGAACCACGGCCCACTTCGGATACCAATTTCACTTCCCCACCATGCGCTTCTGCGATTTGTCGCACGATCGCCAGCCCTAATCCTGAGCGTGGTTCCGGTCCGCCCGTTCCCGCACCGCGCCAAAATCTTTGAAAGACAAGATCTTGATCATTGGCATCGATACCCGGACCTTGATCTTCAACCGCCATCCAAATCCAAGGACCTTCGCGGCCGGCACGTAAGCGCACGGTTGTTCCCGGCGAAGATAAACGCAATGCATTCGCCAACAGGTTGCCGAGTGCTTGACGCAATGCGAGTCGATCCGCAAACAACCAAAGATCGTTATCAGCCGCCGTTAGTAATTCGATGCCATCACTTTCGGCCGTGACTCGAAATTCGTCGGCGGCTTCTTCAATTAAAAGTGATGCATCTACTGGAGCACGTTCTAACGACAACGTTCCTTTGCGGGCATAAATCAAAAGATCATCGACAAGACGCGCCATTCGTTCAGTAGAACGCTGCACAACTTCGGCGGTTTGGCGAAGATCTTCGGCGGTGGCATTTGGATCAGACAGCGTGACTTCTAAATTTGTGCGAATAACCGCAAGCGGATTGCGCAATTCATGACTTGCCTCGTGAATGAATTGTCGCTGACCTTCAAATGCTTTATCTAAACGCTCCAACATGTCGTCAAAAGTGTCGGCTAAACGACGAAGTTCATCATCGGGCCCGCCGAGATTAATGCGCTGCGAAAGATCACTGGCTTGGAAGTGGCGCACCGTTTCGGAAATTTCACCAATTGGTCGCAACATGCGACCACTCACAATCCAACCAATGATGAGACTTAAAACAAAAAGCGCCAACAGCGCAACTAATGAATATTGACCGAGCGTTTGCACAACGCGCGCGTTGGATTGATTTTGTGCAATGCGCATCGCTTGTTGTACGTCGGCAGTGAAAAAATAGGTATCTCCGGAACGCACAACGTTCACGGGAAAACGTTGGTTTTCTAAATAAATACGCAACCCGATGTAGATAGCGAAAATGACGATGGCCGCCAGACCAAAAACTAGCGACGACCAAACCGCAGTGAGACGAAAACGAATTGAACCCACCCACGAAGGCAATCGATTCGCCCAATGCTGCGAACGCGAATGAAGACGGGTTCGCACTGCGCTTTGAGATTGATCCGATTCCAGAGTGGTCATGCGTTCACTTCGTAGGTTCGAGCAATCGGTAACCACTACCGATCACTGTTTCCAACATTGCTTCCTCGTCGCCCACGGCCAATTTGCGCCGCAGCGTCC